>RZZF01000217.1 GCA_009929975.1 Clostridia bacterium | reverse complement strand
TTGATGGCCAGTGGCTGATGGTTGCGGTCGTAAATTTCGCCGCGGCGCGGATACAACGTTCTCGCCTGTACTTTGTCGGTTGGCTGCATATGGGGAATGATCAGCGACTCATGCCATTTGATCTGCCAGACCGGCTGTCCCGGCGTCCCCGTATTGACCATCGTCATTTCATAGTCCGTCAATTCAATCGGTCCGGCCAGTGTTGTCAGGTTGATCGTGAATTGAACGACCCGTTCATTTTCCGCAACCGGTCTTTCCAGATGATCATTGACCAGCGTGATGATCAGATCAGCTGCTTCAATTCCGGTGAAAATATTCTGATATCGTGTAACAAATGCGGTTTCATCGATCAGTGCCGTGCTTTCAGCCGACAGAAGCCGGTACATCGCGGCATAATCGCCTGTCTGCCAGGCCTGCTGCCAGATGCCGAATGTATTAATCAGCGCAGCCTGCGCAATGTCTTCCGGGTTTTGCTCTGTCTGACGGACGGTGCCGCTTTCAGCCGCCCCGCCTGACGGCTGGCTGCCGGTCGTTTCGTTTCCGGCAGTACAAGATGCCAGTCCGAATCCCAGGATCAGCACCAGAAGAAAAAGCTTCATCGCGATCGGAGTCTTACGTTTTCGCATGGATCATACCTCGTTAACAGCGGTCATCTCCGGTGTCATTTCACCTTCATATTAACATGAAAGGTCATGTGAAGAAATCCGGCGGCTCTGTGGCGGTTGATGTGGCTCGGGCGATGGAAAGTGACTATGGGCTGTATCCATTACAAATCATCACGGCGTCTGATATTGACATTTGAACGTAACACAACGTATTATAAGGGGTATGTTATCATACTAAAGCGTTATCGAATGGGCTGACGGCCTGTTCAACCTATAGATCGACCGAGATGGAGGATATGGACCTGTCATGTCAAAATCAAAACGAGTTTTTCGAACCCTTGGACTGACCGTACTGCTGGCGGCACTGCTGCTTTCGACGGCGTGCTCACGGATCGGCGCGACAATTGACCCGGGTGACTGGGGCTACGACAGTGTTGTAACCTATGACGCGCTCGGTGGCATTATCAACTCGCGTGGTGTTCGGGAAACCTATTACATGGATAATTCCTATGTCTTTGAACCGGCCGGAACGACCAATATGCTGATCAAGCCGGTCAAGGACGGCTATGTTCTGGCTGCCTGGTATACGGCTAAAGAAGATATTGTTGACGAAGACGGGAATGTCATCGGCTATACATTCAAAGCGGAAGACCGCTGGGATTTTGATGAAGATCGTGTCCAGGGCGACATGACCCTTTATGCCCGCTGGATTGAGCAGGCCAGCGCGGAGTATATTGATGCTGAGACCGGAGCTGTGGTATTTTCCAAGAACCTGACGGAAGCCTCACCGATTCAGCCACTGTCGGGTGCGGCTGAACAGCTGATTCTCAAGGATGGTTATACGCTGTTTGATTATTATTCTGATGAAGCCTGTACCATCCCTTATGATTTCAACAGTTATGTTCATGCCGATTTCGCGCCGACCAATCGCGAACTCTTCGCTCAACTGCAGCAGGAGTTCCCCGAATATATTATTGATCATGAATATCAGGAACCCGTCGCTGAGCAGGGTGACGAAGAGGTCGATCAGGCAGATCCGGACCCGGATCTCTACATTAAGAAACTTGGCTATGAGGTCGCTACGGACGATCCGGAGATCCGCGCTGCCATCCGGGCCCGCAAAGACGCGATCATTCATGAGACCATCGACTATTATATTGAGAACACCGCGGACAAAGTTGTCTACCTGAAATACATCGAAGGGCGCTATCTACGCGTGACGGACCGTGAGCAATTCAAGCAGGGCAGCTCCTATACACTGACCGGCGGTGCGGATGGCCTGATCCTTCAGGCTGATATTGATTTTTCCGGTGTATCGCTGGAACCGGCCGATGTGCTCAGCGGATCGATTTACGGCAATGGCCATACAATCAGCAACCTGTCATTGACGGTGACCAGCCGGAAGGCTGATATGTCAGATCACAAGCAGGCCGGCCTGTTTACCCGGCTGGAAAATGCCGAGATCAGCGACCTGACAATTGAAAATCTTGATATTAATGTCAATGTCCGCAGTGGAACCCATGTCACCATCGGCGCACTGGCCGTTGAGTCTGAAAACAGCCGTTTGAGTAATGTCCATTTTGACGGGATTACCATCAACAGCGGTCGCGGCGACGATGGCGAAGCGGATTATGTTCTACATGATCTGATTGTGTCTGATAAAGGTTATGAACTGGAGAATGTGACCGGTACGAATGTAACAGTCAACGCGTCAGAATTTGCTGAGGTCAATCTGCATTTCACTGAACCGGTTACAGAGGATCCTGCTGATGAAACCGCTGATGACGATGAACCGGTAACGGACGATACGGAACCAGACGAAGCCCCTTGAAATTTAGCGGGATCAAGTAATTTCATATGCCAGTCGATCATTCTGTGTTATAATGTTCGACAACAATATTTGGATAATCTTATTTAGATTATAAATAAAGATTATGGAGGAGCAAAATGAAGAAAACAGCTAAAACAAGAATTCTTGTGCTGTTGCTCGCCGTCGCGATGATCTTTGCAGTCACCAGCTGCAGCAAAGATGACACCACGACGACGACCACGACAGCACCTGGACAGTCAACAGAACCCGATGGGACAACCGGTGATACAACAACGACCGGTGGCGCATCAGGTGAAGTTCTGCCAGATGTTCCGGCTGATCGCTATGACGCGACTGTCACTCCCCGGACCGGCAACAACGCAACGACTCCGCTCGTTGTCAGCACCGGAACCCTGGATGGCAAATTCAGCCCGTTCTTTAACACTTCGGCGTATGATGTCGATGTCACCGGCATGACCCAGATCGGTCTGCTGTATTATGACAAGACTGGCGCGCCGCAGGCCGGTGTTGAATATCCCAGCTTCGCCTATGAGTATACTCAGGAAGTTGCTGCCGATAATTCGACCTCAACCTACACCTTTGTGCTCAAAAACGGCATCACCTTCTCAGATGGTGAGCCTGTCAGCGCGAAAGATGTCCTGTTCTCAATCTATGTCTACAGTGATCCGATGTACGACGGTGCCAGCACCTACTACACCATGAACATTCAGGGCATGAGCGAGTATAAGCTACAGACCAGCGCAGAAACCCTTGAAATGGTTGACGCGATTCTGGCTGCCGGCGTTTCCGGTGAAGCCGGTGCTCCCGAGATTCCTGAAGCCGCAGGCGTGAGTGCCGAAGATTCAGAAAAATTCTGGGGCTACATGGATGAAGCCGGTGTGATTTTCGCTCAGGAAATCATCGATTATGTCAACAACAACTATGCCGGTTATATTGCCGATATGTTCGCCCCTTACACACCGGAAGAAGTTGCTGCAAGTGACACCCTGAAGGCCGCCTTTGGTATGGTCATGTGGGGCTTCGGAGAAGTCGCGGAAGACGGTTCATTCACTGACGCGCTCGGCAACAGTTATGACCTCGCCGCAGACACCGTGGATGCCAGTGTTTACTGGGAGAATATCATCGGTTCCTATGGCTATAATCTGTCCGATGCAGACGGCATTAATTATGAAAAAGC
>RZZF01000008.1 GCA_009929975.1 Clostridia bacterium | reverse complement strand
GCCGTTAAAATCGCACTATTCAATGCAGGAACTGCTGGACATCATGGCGCTTCTGCGGGCTCCGGATGGTTGTCCTTGGGATCGTGAACAAACCCATCGCTCACTGAAGCCGCATCTGATCGAGGAAGCCTATGAGGCCATCGACGCCATTGACAGTGAGAATCCGGAACGCCTGTGCGATGAGCTGGGCGACGTTTTGATGCAGGTTGTCTTTCATGCTCAGATCGCGTCAGAAAACGATCAGTTTGATTTTTCAGATGTCATGACCGCGATCAGCCGCAAGCTGATTTCCCGGCATACCCATATTTTCGGTGATGATCAGGCGGCAACCGCTGAGGAAGTCCTCGCGACGTGGGAGAAAAATAAACGTCAGGAAAAAGGCCAGAAGCGTCAAAGCGAAGTGCTGGCTGATCTGCCGCGCCACCTGCCGGCCCTGCAGCGCAGCTATAAGATCCAGCAACGGGCTGCTCGGGTTGGATTTGACTGGCCCGACCCCTCGGGACCACTGGGCAAAATCCACGAAGAACTGGCTGAGATCGTCGACTGTCTGGCTGGATCAAACAGCCAGGACGCTGATGGCCGGGTTGATCAATCCACCGGATCGGATGCCACGCTCCCGTCGGAGCATCTGATGGATGAGGTGGGAGATCTGTTGTTCGCGGTCGTCAATTATGCACGCCATCTGGGTGTACAGCCGGAGCTTGCCCTGGACCGTGCTTCGAACCGCTTTGTTCAGCGGTTCAGCCTTATGGAATACCAGGCGGAGGCTGCCGGGGATGATCTGGCGGATCTGAACCTTGAACAGCTTGATCAATTATGGGATCAGGCGAAAGAGAAGGAGAAAGCAAAATGAGACTGGATAAATTTCTCAAAGTATCGCGACTGATCAAGCGACGGTCTGTCGCCAATGAAATCTGCAGTTCTGGCCGGGTTGCCCTGAATGGCCGGCCGGCCAAACCCGGTGCTGAAGTCAAGCCGGGTGATATCCTGGAAATCACCTTTGGCCAGGGACGCTCGCGCATTCAGATTCGCGAAGTCCGCGAGACCGTTCGCAAGGAACAGGCACAGGAATTGTATGTAATTCTGGACAGCGGACAGCCGGGTGAACTGAACTGAGCCACTTGGTCAGCCGAAAGGTTGTTACGTTTTGATTACAGTCATTAAAATCGTATGATTTCGGGCATCCTGACGCGTTGCAGCCTTGTTCTTTAGCAGCAGCCGAATTAGAATAAAGACACTGATTGGCCGAAAGGAATGGATATGCTTGTAGGCAGCCGACAAAAAAATGCTACCCAGAAGAAAAACCGTCATGTGCTGCTTCGCATCACCATCGGCCTGATTATTGTTTTTGCTGCGGCATCAGCGGTCGCGATCTATTTTGAACAGGAAGAACGGATTGAGCGGATGCGGGCGCAACGGGAAATCCTCGACCGACAACTTCTGATCATCCAGGCCGAACAGGCGGAATTACTGGAATTGAGCAGCCTGGTCGACACGGATGAATACATTGAACGGGTCGCCCGGGATCAACTTGGCATGGTCAGACCGAACGAAATTGTCTTTGAAGACTAAAACCGCATTCCAAACGAATGCGGTTTTTTCATGGGCTTTTTTTCTGCCGCTCCGGCCGGGGCAGGGCTCATCAGATTACAGTTCCCGCCGACCCTCCATCGCGCGGGCCAGCGTGACTTCATCAGCGTATTCGAGATCACTGCCGACCGGCAGTCCGTGGGCCAGACGGGTTGTCTTGATTCCGGCCGGCTTGAGCAGCCGTGAGATATACATCGCCGTCGCTTCACCTTCAACCGTTGAGTTGGTGGCCAGGATGACTTCGCTGACATGATCATCACTGCGCAGTCTGGCCAGCAGTTCGCGCAGCTTGATCTGATCAGGGCCGATATTCTGCATCGGCGAGATGACGCCGTGAAGAACATGATAAAGTCCCTTATATTCGTGAATCCGTTCCATGGCCGAGACATCACGGGGCTGCTCGACAACACAGATGGTACTGTGGTCACGGCCGGGTGACTGGCAGATCTGGCATGGGTCCTGATCGGTCAGATTGCAACATACGGAACAGAGCCTGGTTGAAGTCCGGGCATCGAGAATCGCTTCAGCCAGATTTCTGACCTGCTCTTCCGGCTGGCCAAGCAGGTAAAAAGCGAGCCGTTGTGCTGATTTGCTGCCGATCCCGGGCAACCGGCCCAGTTCAGCGATCAGTTTGGCGATCGGCGCGGCGTAGCGGGCCATCCTCAGAGACCAAACGGCAGGCCGCGGCCGCCCGTTACCTGACTCATTCGTTCATTCGAGGCTTCTTCCAGCTTATCACGTGCCGCGTTGACTGCGACCATGATCAGATCCTGCAGCATCTCGACATCATCGGCATCTACAGCGGCCGGGTCAATCGCCAGTTCGACGAGCCGGTGCTGGCCGTCCATGACGGCGCGAACCACTTGTCCGCCGGCTGTTCCTTCACACGTCATGGCGGCGATGTCTTCCTGTGCTTTCTCCATATCACGCTGCAGTTTCTGAGCCTGCTGCATGTACTGGTTCATACCGCCGCCCGCGGGGGCTCCGCGAAATCCTCTGGGTCCTTTTGCCATGTTTATTCCTCCATCTTAATGGGTATGCCGAGTTCATCGGCTGTTGCGACAACCTGACTGATCCAGTCAGGCTCCGAATTTGCTTCAACCAGATCAGCCTGGCCTGCCTCAGGCAGAATCGGCTCGATCTCCAGGCCTTGTCCGCCAGACTGTTTCAACATGTCTTTGAGAATTTTTACTGATTCGGGGCGGCTGACCTCCTGCCAGTGGATCTGCGACTGCTGATCAAATATGAGCTGCAGCGCATGCCCTTTGATGACGGGCCTGGCCGGCCGGCTGAACAGGTACAGGGTCATATGGCCGCTGTCCTGCAGCCCGGTTGATATCTTCTGCCAGATCGCCGCTGCGTTCGGCGGTGCCTGTTCAGTGATCGCCTCTGACGGTGCGGTGTTCTGCGCGGGCGCTTCATGCTCCGTCATGGGCGTAACGATTTCCTCATCATCCGGCGGCGGTTCCGGCAGCGGTTCATCAACAGATTTCGGCTGACGATCCGCCTGGACCGGTTCAGCCTCACTGGTCTGAGCCGTATCGACCGGTTGGATCGCATCACCATTGATAAACTCGATTTCTTCCCGGGCTGTCAGCGTGGTGGAATCTGCCTTCTTTTCTTCACGGGCGGGCGTCTGCGGCTGATTTTTCTGGCCGGGGCCGGTCGGGACAGGTGTATCAGACCGGGTTTCAGCCTGTCTGTCAGCTGTCTTTGCCGTGCTTTTCGGTGTCGGCGCGGACGGCGCCTGCGTTTGTTCAGCAGCCTGCGACTGGCCCATCAGGCGGATCAGGCCGATCTCCAATGTGACCCGGGGATCGCCGGCCCAGCGCAGATCCGGCAGCAGAGCGGACAAACCCTGAACCATGCCGACCCATTCGGACGCCTGGCCGCGCCAACTGAGATCGCGCATGGCGGACAAGGTCTCATCGGTGACGTGAATCAGCGCTTCCGGATGATCGGAGACCCGGCAGACAAGAAGATCGCGGAAAAATTGGGCCAGATCAATCACAAAGCGGACAATATCGCGTCCGGCCATCACCAGTTGATCAATCAGTGTCAGAATTTTTGCCGGGTCAGCATCGTGCAGCGCCTCCGCGATCGATTGCATGAATTCATCCTGAACGACACCGACCAGGCTGAGAATATCGTCGCGGCGGATCGTTCCGGAAAGACCGCCCCGCGCCTGGTCCAGCAGGCTGATCGCGTCCCGCATGGCCCCATCAGCCAGCAGCGCGATGGTCCTGAGTGCATCCGGCTGAATATCAATGCCGTCCGTCCGCGCAATTTCTTCCAGGCGGCTGATCAGGCTTTCGATGGGGATCCGGCGAAACTCATACCGCTGGCAGCGTGAAAGGATCGTTGCCGGAATGCGGTGAGGCTCAGTTGTCGCCAGGATAAAGACAGCGTGGGACGGCGGTTCTTCCAGTGTTTTGAGCAGGGCATTGAAAGCGCCGGTCGAAAGCATATGGACTTCGTCAATGATGTAGACTTTGAAACGGGCCTGTGACGGCATGAAAATGACTTCATCACAGATTCTGCGGATATTGTCGACACTGTTGTTGGAAGCTGCGTCCATCTCCACAACGTCGAGCAGGCTGCCGTCCAGGATACCGCGGCAGATCTCACACTGGTTGCAGGGGTTCCCGTCATTCGGGTTCAGGCAGTTGATGGCACGGGAGAAAATTTTTGCCAGGGTTGTTTTTCCGGTTCCCCGAGTTCCGCTGAATAGATACGCATGCGCGATCTGGCCGCTGATGACCGCCTGGCGTAATGCGTAGACGGCATGTTTCTGTTCGACCACTTCGTCGAAAATCATTGGCCGCCAGGCACGATATAAAGCGAGATGCGACATGCTGTTACCCCCTGGTCCCTGGTCTGATGTTATCATCCTCCAGATATGGAAAACACCCTGTCTGATCTGCAGCCGACACCGGTTGCCCCGCGGCGCATGTGGGAGACCGCTTACCGCTGCTTCCTTCCGGACCTGACGGGGTTCACGGGCCACATCGCACAGGACCGGCGATCGACTGCAGATCAGACATGGCGTTACAATGCTTGCCTATTATATCACAACAAACGGATGTCTTCCAGATGAATCGCCGGTCCGTCTGCCGCGGCCGATCCCCGTTCTTCCGCTGAGCGGCTGCTGGCCTCTGACTGTTTAATGCGAGTCAGAACAGTCCGCTGATGGTTCCGTTATCATCAATATCAATCGTCTCGGCGGCCGGTTTGGCGGGCAGGCCGGGCATGGTCAGGATATTGCCGGTCAGAGCGACAACGAAGCCCGCGCCGGCGGAAACCGTCAGTTCGCGGACTGTCAGGGTGAAGCCTTCAGGCCGGCCCAGTTTGGTCGGATCATCCGACAGGGAATACTGGGTTTTCGCCATACAGACCGGCAAATTGGAAAATCCGTGCTGTTCCAGCCATTCAAGCTGGCGGCGCGCCGGTGCTGTCAGGGCAATGTCATCGGCACCGTAAAGGCGGCAGGCGATCCGGCGCATCTTTTCCTCAAGCGGGCAATCCAGCGGATAGAGAGGCTGGAAATCAGCTGGCTCAGATTCAAACAACCGCAGCAGCTTTTCCGCCAGATCAAGGCCGCCGGCACCGCCGCGGCTGAAAACTTCCGAGACAGACATTCCCACGCCATGCCGGGCACAGGTGTCGCGAATCACCTGAATTTCAGCCTCTGTATCATCCGGGAAGGCATTCAGAGCGACCAGGCACGGGACACCAAACTGGCGGATATTCTCAATATGTTTTTCCAGATTGACGATTCCGCGCTTCAGAGCAGGGAGGTTTTCCTGACTGAGCTGGGAACGGGGGAGCCCGCCGTTATATTTCAAGGCTCGGACAGTCGCGACAAGTACCGCCGCGTCGGGGCGCAGGGCACCGCTGCGGCATTTTATGTCAAAAAACTTTTCCGCGCCGAGGTCGGCGCCGAAGCCCGCTTCCGTAACGAGAATGTCGCCCAGTTTCAAGCCGAGGCGGGTCGCGGATAAACTGTTGCAGCCATGCGCGATGTTGGCGAACGGACCGCCGTGCATCAGTGCCGGTGTTCCCTCAAGTGTCTGAACGAGATTCGGACGCATGGCATCAGTCAACAGCGCGGCCATCGCTCCGTCCGCCTGAAGATCCTCGGCTGTCACAGGACGCCCGTCATAAGTCTGTGCGACCACGATGCGGCTCAGACGCTGCTTGAGGTCTGAATAGCTGTCGGCCAGGCAGAGAACCGCCATGACTTCTGAAGCGACACTGATCTGAAAACCGTCTTCACGCGGTACGCCGCTTGTGCTCCCCCCCAGGCCGATCACCAGATGGCGCAGGGCGCGGTCATTCATGTCAAGACATCGTTTCCAGCTGATCTGGCGCGGATCGATTCCCAGGCGATTGCCCTGCTGAAGGTGATTGTCGATCAGAGCCGCAAGCAGATTGTTCGCGGCCGTAACCGCATGGATATCACCGGTGAAGTGAAGATTGATCGACTCCATCGGCAGCACCTGGGCATAGCCGCCGCCGGCCGCTCCGCCTTTCATTCCGAAAACCGGCCCGAGCGATGGTTCACGCAGGGCAATGATCGCCTGCTGGCCCAACTGACAAAGCGCTTGGCCGAGACCGACCGTTGTGGTGGTCTTGCCCTCTCCCGACGGAGTCGGATTGACCGCGGTGACCAGGACCAGCCGTCCGTCCGGGCGATCCTGCAGCCGGGTCAGAAGCCGGTCATCCAGTTTGGCGACATGGTGTCCCCGTGGATCCCATTCATCCGGCCGGATACCGAGCGATTCGATGATCTCGCTGATCGGTCTGGGTCGGGCGTTCTGGGCGATTTCGATGTCAGAAAGCATAGATAATCCTCATGACACCCTGATGCGTGTCAAGGTGCTTCTACAATATTTTGGGTAATTTCGGCAGATTAACCACAAGGCGTGGTGCCGTCGTTGACTTTAGTGTACGAAAGTGCTAGAATGGCTGTCAAGGGGTCTCATTCAAGTCACAGGGGGAATTACAGCAGCCGGAGGTAAATGAAAGATGATTGCAAAAGCCGATCTTGATATCTGCCGAAGAGGTATGCAGGCCTATGTCGGGCGACGTGTCAAACTCAAATCCAGCGGTGGAAGAAAGCGGACGATCGTTCAGGAAGGCATTCTGGACAACTGTTATCCCAATGTATTTACCGTTCGCTGCTGTCAGCATAAAACGTATCAGGAAACCGTTTCATTCAGTTATGTTGATATTCTGACCCGTGTGGTTGAGATCGCGGTAGAGCCGGATCGGCACAGTGAGCGCGGACAGGGACTGGCGAACTGAATTTAAATTGATATGACTGAGCCCGCGGTGAACTGCGGGCTCATTTTCTTTTGGAGGCAATATGCCGCAGATTCATGTGACGGCACCGGCAAAAATCAACCTGTCGCTTGATATAACCGGCCGCAGAGAGGATGGCTATCATCTTCTATCGACGGTGATGCAAAGCCTTTCACTTGCTGACCGCCTGACCGTATCGCTGGACAGCGGCGGCACGGGCATCCGTCTTGCTTGTGACCAGCCGGATATCCCCTGCGACCGGAGGAATACCGCATGGCAGGCCGCTGAACTGTTCCTTGAGGCGGCACGCGAACGTGCGGCTGTGACGATCGAGATCTGCAAGAAAATTCCCGCGGCAGCCGGACTGGCCGGCGGCAGTTCAGACGCGGCGGCCGTCCTGATCGCGCTGCACCATCTCTTGCCGGGGCGGCTGAATCTGAGTCAGCTGCATGAACTGGCCCTGCGGATCGGGGCTGATGTACCGTTTTGTCTGCAGGGGGGAACGGTTCTATGTGAGGGGATCGGTGATAAACTGAAACCACTTTCGCCATTTTCCAGCATGCCGCTTCTGCTGCTCAATCCGGGCTTCGCGGTGTCGACAGCCTGGGCGTTTCGTGAATTTGACCAGACAGTACCGGCACGCCGGCCGCAGACAAGCCAGGTGATCCAGGCGATGCGCGAGCGGGATCTGGCACGTCTCGCTGAGACATCGGCCAACGTTCTGCAGCCGGTGACCTTTTCGGCTTGGCCAGTGCTGGATAATGCCCGGATGATGTTGGAGCAGAGCGGAGCCGCGGTCTGCATGATGAGCGGAAGCGGGCCGACGCTGTTTGCCCTTTACGAGACAAAAGACCTGCGCGATGCCGCCCGGCAGGCGCTGACAGAGAGGCAGGATCCGGAAACACGGCTGATCGCCTGTGAAACACGCTCCAACGGTCCGATGATCATCAACTGATTCATTCAGTCAAGCGGTGATTCCATGAGTATGAAACAACCGACAAGAAGAAGAACACCACATCGCCGTCCGCGGCGCTATCCTTTACTGCCAGGAAGCATCCTTCTGCTCCTTGTTGTCGTGGTGCTGGTTTATCAGAATGTGCAGTTGTTTTCCGACAGCCGGGGCCTGGAACTGCCGACCGGCGGACAGACAACGGAATCAGAGTTTGGCACACGGCCTCCGTCATCGTCGGAGCCACAGCCTGTGGAGACAACAACGGCGCCATCAACCGCGGAGCCTGAGCCTGTCCGCTTTCAGATCACCGCGGTCGGCGACCTTCTGATGCACAAACCCGTTTCGCAGGGCGCACGTGTCACCGATGATGGCCATGTGGCGACCTATGATTTCCGACCGAATTTTGAGTATATCAAGCGCTCGGTTCAGGACAGCGCGATTGCCGTGTTTAATCTGGAGACGACGCTGGCCGGCCCGCCGTATTCCGGTTATCCTCTGTTCAGTGCCCCTGATGAGATCGGTGAGGGGATGCTGGCGACGGGGTTCAATGTCGCGTCAACCGCCAATAACCACATATTTGATAAAGGTGTGGATGGTTTTCTCCGAACGACACGTGTTTTACAGGAGCAGGGACTGAATGTGATTGGCACACGGCTTTCCGAAACGGATCCCCGTGATGTCATTTTTGATATCGAAGGCGTTCAGGTCGGTCTTTCTGCCTATACCTTCGAAACGCCGGGTTCGCCGCAGCAGCGGACCCTCAACTCACTGCCGCTGCCATCCGAAATCGTCCCGCTGCTCAACTCCTTCAACCCGTACCGGCCGGAAGCTTTTGCCGCCGACCTTGAGCGCATGGCCTCACATGTCGCTTCGATGCAGGAGCGGGGGGCCGATTTTATCTGCCTGATCATGCACTGGGGCGAGGAATATCAGAATGTCAGCCGGCCGTATCAACGTGAAATGGCCCAGTATCTGGCCGACGCCGGGGTTGATCTCATCATCGGACATCACCCGCATGTTATTCAGGAAATCGATGTTGTCAATTCATCGCTGGACGGCAGTCCCACACTTGTCTACTACTCGCTTGGTAATCTGGTGACCAATATGACCACTGAGATACCGGGTCTTGACGGACGGTCCCAGGATGGCATCATCGCACGTGTCAGCCTCATTGCGCGACAGGGACAGGTTGAGATTGAAAAGGCGGAATATATCCCCTACCATATCATCCAGGAGCCGAACGCGTTCGGCCGCCGGCATCTCCCGATTCCGGTCCTGCAGGCCATCGGACAACCTGATGAGTTTCCGGGATCGGCCGCGACTTATGCGGATTCGCTGCGCCGGATCGAAGATGTGGTCGAACCCATGCCCGACCATCTGCCGTTTCCTGTCATCCAGTCGGCCGGCTGAAGCGCAGCCTGGCCTATGGCCGGACATGGCGCCGACATTGATGCGCGCAGTTGACAGTTTCCCGGTTTGGCCTGTATAATCTTAACGCTGTGAGATAAGCAACTCATCTGGAGGTATAGATAAATGAAAATGACATTTCAGCCGAAAAAACGGCATCGTGCCAAAGAGCATGGTTTCAGAAAACGCATGGGAACGACGTCGGGGCAGAAAGTCCTGAAAAGACGCAGGTTGAAGGGGAGACAGAAACTAACCGCTTAAAGACCGCATACGTGGTCTTTCTTATTATGCGCCGTGCGGCTCATGCCGTCCGGTGCCCTTTGTGTATTGGATAGTGGTCATGCAAACCCGGACGCTGCGCTTCAACTATGAGTTTTCCCGGATCTACCGGAAGGGCAAATTTGCCGCAGGGCATTATGTCGTCGTACATTATCTGCGCCGGCCGGGTTCGCCGGGACGTGTGGGTGTCACGGCTAGTCGCAAGGTCAATGGCAGCGTTCAGCGCAACCGTGTGAAGCGATTGCTGCGGGAAAGTTATCGTCTGGTTGAAAATCGGGTTCAGGAGGGGTACGATTTAATCCTGGTTGCCCGACAGACGGATGACCGTCCCGGCATGCGGCAGGTTCAGACGGATTTGTTGAAAGTGCTGCGGCGCGCAAGGCTGCTGAAGCCCGAAGGAGAGACATCAGAATGATTCGCAAAGCGCTGGTCTGGTTGATTCGCGGGTATCAGCGGTTTCTGTCTCCGGCACTGGGGAACAACTGCCGCTTCATGCCGACTTGCTCCAATTACGCGATTGAAGCCATCACCAAGCATGGTGCGATCAAGGGGTCGGCGCTGGCCATCTGGCGAATTCTGCGCTGTAATCCATTCGGCAAAGGCGGATATGACCCGGTTCCCTGAAGTCTGACACCAGTATTCCGCAGTCAAGACTGCGCGGCCGGAACGAATGATCGACCGTCGTATAACAAGGAGATCTAGAACATGGACTTAGCATATGCCACACTTGGGATCATGGATCCGCTCTATACCGCGTTTGGCTGGTTTATGCGGCTTTTATATGATCTGGTCGGTAATTATGGTGTTGTTATCATCATCTTTACGCTGTTTATCCGGCTTCTGATGTTTCCGATGGGTTTAAATCAGCAGAAGAACACCTTCAAGCAGCAGGCGCTGCAGGGTGAGATCGCTGAAATACGCCGTCTATATCCTGATGACAAGGAAATGCAGAGTAAGCTGCAGATGGAACTTTACAAAAAGCATGGCGCGTCGCCGCTGGCCGGCTGTCTTCCCGCGATTCTCCAGTTGATCATCATCTGGCCGATTTTCCGGATAATTCAGGCTCCGCTTCGCCACATCATGAATGTGCCGGAAGATAACCTGACCCAGATCGGCGAGTTTCTGCACGGCCTGACGAACTCGGCGGGCGAACCGCTGATTGCTGAAGCGGCAGTCGGCCGCGCCGCGACCATGAATATCCCTCTGATCAACGCGTTGAATGACAACGGAGCCGCACTGGCTCAAGTGGTCAACCGGGGCCTGCTCAAATTATCCGATATGCTGGATGTTGAGTTTCTCGGGATGAACCTTGGGCTGACACCCACCTGGAAACCGGCTCTGCTGTTCGCGGATGACACCTGGCGCAGTTATGTGCCGCTGCTGGTCTTCCCGGTTCTGGTCCTGATCACGACTCTGATTCAGATGAGAATCACACGGCTGACCATGCCGAACCGCAAAAAGAAGGCTGAAGACAAGGCACGAGAGCAGGTGAACCCGGCCAGGGCCGGACAAACCCCTGAAGATAAGTCGGAATCCATGATGAAGAGTATGAACGTACTCATGCCGATCTTCATGCTGTGGACCACATTCAGCCTACCGGCTGCGATGGGACTTTACTGGATCGTCGGTAATATCATGATGATTTTACAGTCGGTTGTCATTTATTTCATCTTCACCAAGAAGATGGAAGCGCTGAGCGCGACCGACAGCAGGAAGACGGCAAAGAACGTCGAAGCGGCCGGTGCCTGAAATCCGGCATATTACAGGAGGAGACATTCATGGCGGTATCCATTGAAAAAACCGGAAAAACAGTACAGCACGCCATCAATGACGCGCTGGAAGCATTAGGTCTGACAGCAGATGAAGTCGTCATCGAAGTTCTGGATGAGGGTGACAGCGGATTGCTGGGTATTGGCCGGCGGCCGGCGCAGGTCAGAGTGACAAAAGATGAGGAGCCTGTGCAGACACTGCCCGATGAGACCCAGCTACCTCAGGTGGATGGTTTCCCGGAGGACCTCGCGGAGGATCTGCCTTCACAGACGACAGACCCCGACAAGACGGATGTGTCTGAACCTTACTATGGAGATGATGACAACGCGGACAATGATGAGGGTGAACCTGAAACACCAGCGGAAGCGGAAGCGGTCGCCTATGTGGCATCCATATTATCCGGTATCGGCATCCATGGAAGAATCAGTTCCTATCGAGATGGAGAGACCGTCTATATCGATGTGATGGGTGAAGATTGCGGCGCGGCCATCGGTCGTCATGGTGAGACACTGGATGCGCTCCAGTACCTGACGTCACTGGTCGCCAATCAGTTCAGTGAAGAACATGTCCGTATCATTGTTGATATCGACGGCTATCGCCGCCGTCGTGAAGATACGCTGATCAATATGGCCAGCCGGGCCGCTGATAAAGTACTCAGTTCCGGCAACCCGTATCGGCTTCAGCCGATGTCTCCGGCAGAACGCCGGATTGTCCATTCAAGTTTGCAGGGATTTGCCGGTATCACAACCTTCAGTGAAGGGGATGACCCCCGCCGCCGGGTTGTGATCGCTCCTGCTGATGACATCTGAATCTGACAGCAAGGTCGGCCAGACACGGCTCACAGGCATTCCTGTGGGCCGTTTTCGGCCTTGCCGACGTGCCGCGGGAACCGGCGCGAGAGGAATAATATGAACAACACGATGACTTTTCATCAGGTCTGCGCGGCCTGTGCGACTCCGCCCGGACAGAGCGGGATCGCGGTGATCCGGCTTTCCGGACCCGGCAGCGCGTTGGCGGTTGACACGATTTTTCAGCCGTCAGGACGTCAGGCATCCACCGTCCAGGCGATGGATGGATATACCTGCGCGCTGGGACGTATCGTCAACCCGGCCGACCAGTCGCTGGTCGATCAGGTGATTGTGACACGCTATACGGCTCCTTCTTCCTATACGGGTGAGGAGGTGGTTGAGATCAGCTGCCACGGCGGAATCGCCGTCCGACAGATGATACTGGACCTATTATTCGACCAGGGTGTCAGACCGGCTGAGCCCGGTGAGTTTACCCGACGCGCCTTCATGAACGGTAAACTGGATCTGGTCCAGGCGGAAGCTGTGATGGATCTGATCCAGGCCGGAGCCGAACGTGCGTCCCGGGTGGCCGCGGCGCAGCTGGACGGTGCTTTATCCGATCGGATCAGGGCGATTCTCCATCGACTGCTGGCCGTGTCTGCCGATCTGGAGATGATTCTTGAATTTCCTGAACATGAAGACAGCCCGGACGAACTGCCTGATCTGTTTGAACGTTTGCGTCCTTTACATCGTAAAATCGCTGAGCTGGCGGCCAGCTATCGTCAGGGGCGTCTTTTGCGGGAAGGGCTTTCTGTGGTGATCGCCGGCCGCCCGAACGCCGGAAAATCATCACTGCTTAACGCGCTGACAGGGTTTGACCGGGCGATCGTGACACCGGTTCCGGGAACAACACGCGATACCGTTGAAGTGCTGATCGACATAGAGGGGCTGCCTGTCCGTCTGGTTGATACAGCAGGCCTGAGGGAAACCGACGATGTGATTGAAAAATTCGGTGTTGAACGGACACGTGACGCGCTCAAAAACGCGGATTTGGTCTTCTGGCTGATTTCACCCCCGATCGGTGATCTGGCCGAGGAGGCTGCCGCGGTTGAAGCCGTCAGGGGGCGCGAAGTGATCGTGATTGCCGGCAAGGAAGATCTGGCGGAAAGCCAGGGTCTGCTTGACCAGATCAGCACAATCTTCGCAGGCCACCAGGTTCTGTCCTTTTCTGTCCACCGGCCGGAAGGACTGGCATCGCTGAGAGAGGCGATACTTGCTTGTTATGAGAACACCGGAAGTGGACGGATGGACAGCCTGATCATCACCAGCCAGCGGCATCAGCAGGTGCTGCTGGAAGCGGCCGCGTCGCTGGAACAAGCGATCACCGCGGCAGAGTCGCGTATCGCGGTTGACATGATCGCATCACTGATCCGTGCCTGTGCTGAGACGCTGGCGTCCCTGACCGGGGAACAGATATCACAGCAGCTGGTGGATACGATTTTCAGCCGCTTCTGTGTCGGGAAATGAGGAGACAGGCCATGTATGATCTTGCCGCAGCCAGACGCCAGTCCGGAGCCTATGACGCAGGTTCCTACGAGGTGATCGTGATCGGTGCCGGCCATGCCGGCAGCGAAGCGGCACTCGCCAGCGCACGGCTCGGCCGGTCGACGCTGCTGCTCAGTATGAATCTTGACGCGGTCGCCAATCTGCCGTGCAATCCGAGCATCGGCGGGACCGCGAAAGGCCAGCTGGTGCGAGAAATAGACGCGCTCGGCGGCGAAATGGGCCGGATCGCTGATCTGAGCATGATCCAGTTCCGTATGCTGAACGCTTCCAAGGGACCGGCCGTGCTTTCGCCCCGGGCCCAGATCGACCGGCGGCGCTATCAGATTCTGATGAAGCAGGTGCTTGAACAACAGGAACGGCTGCATTTGCGGCAGGGTGAAGCGATCCATCTGATTTCCGAACCCGATCCGGCCGCGGCCGGCCATTTCCGCGTGGTTGGCGTCCAGCTGAAAACTCAGGCGATTTTTCTCGCCCCGGCCGTTATTGTGGCGACCGGCACCTATCTGGAAAGTAAAGTGATCATGGGTGAATGCCAGTATGCCAGCGGTCCGGACAACCATTTCCCGGCTGTCGGACTTTCGGATTCACTGAGAGAACTTGATTTGCCGCTGCAGCGGTTCAAGACTGGAACTCCAGTCCGAATCAACCGCCGGACCGCGCGGCTGGATACCCTGGATGTGCAGGAAGGGGATGCTGTCATTGTCCCGTTCTCCTTTGAACATGAAGCCGCCTCATTATCCCTGCCGCGGCAGGTGCCCTGTTATCTGACGTGGACGACAGCGGAAACCAGGCGGCTGGTTGAACAGAATCTGGATCGATCACCGTTGTTCAGCGGTGCGATCGATGGTGTCGGTCCACGCTACTGTCCGTCGATCGAAGATAAGTTTGTCAAATTCCCCGATAAGGCGCGGCACCAGATCTTTATCGAACCGACAGGGCTTGAAAGCGAAGAACTCTATGTCCAGGGACTATCCAGCAGCATGCCGGAGGACGTCCAGAAAGCCATGCTCGCGTCACTCCCGGGGATGGCTGATGCCCAGATCATGCGCAGCGCTTACGCGATTGAATACGACTGCCTTGACCCGACCAGCCTGCGCCTTTCATTGGAGACACGCCAGGTCCGCGGCCTGTTCTGCGCCGGGCAGATCAATGGTTCGTCCGGTTATGAGGAAGCTGCCGCCCAGGGCCTGATTGCCGGCATCAACGCGGTGCGCGGCTTAAGCGGGCAGGACCCCTTGATTCTCGACCGCTCTCAAGCCTACATCGGCGTTCTGATTGACGACCTTGTCACCAAGGGGACGATGGAGCCGTATCGCTTGATGACTTCACGGGCTGAATTTCGCCTGCTCCTGCGGCAGGACAACGCGGACAGCCGTCTGACACCGGTCGGCCACTCGATCGGTCTGATCAGCGAGGACCGCTGGCAGCGGTTTACTGATAAGCAAAACCGCATCGACGCTGAAGTACAGCGCTGCCGTGAAATGCGCGTCAAACCCTCAGACACGGTGCGCCGCTGGCTGGCTGACCGGAACAGCGCGCCAATCAGCCAGGGTGTGTCTCTGGCTGATCTGCTGCGCCGGCCTGAGCTTTCTTATGTGGCTCTGGGAGCGCTGGACCCGCAGCGTCCGGCGCTGCGGCCGGAGGAGCAGTTTTCAGTAGAGGTCCAGCTTAAGTATGAGGGCTATATTCAGCTTGAACACCAGCGCCTGCGTCGCCATGCCCGTCATGAACAACGCGGCCTTCCACCGGATCTGCCATACCTTGAGATCAGCGGCCTGCGCCTTGAGGCAAGACAGAAGCTGGATCGGCTGCGGCCGGCCACGTTGGGACAGGCTTCGCGGATTTCCGGAGTGTCGCCGGCTGATATATCCGTCCTGATGGTTTATCTACAGGCGGAGGAAAGGAGACGGAATGAATCCAGATCATCAGACCATGAATGATGGACTCCTTCTTGACGACTGGCTGCCAAAAATCGCGGCGGACAGCGGTGTTGAGCTGACGACAGTGATGCGGCAGCAGCTGCTGCGGCTGGCAGAATTGATGCGTGAATGGAATCAGCGGATCAATCTGACGGCGAATACCCGTGATGAAGATATCGCGATCCGCCATTATCTTGACTCGCTGACACTGGTGGCTTATCTCGACTGGTATGAACAGGTGAGCGGACAGACATCACCTTCGTTGATTGATGTCGGAACCGGGGCTGGTTTTCCCGGCCTGGTGCTGAAAATTGTCCGGCCGAACTGGCAGATCACCCTGCTGGATTCTCTGGCCAAGCGGGTGCGCTATCTGCAGACTGCAGCCGACACGCTGCAGCTGACCGGACTGGCTGCTGTTCATGCCAGGGCTGAAGACGCCGGCCGGCAGCCCGGTCTGCGCGAATCGTTTGATCTGGCGACCGCACGGGCCGTCGCGGCACTACCGGTACTCAGCGAATATTGTCTGCCGTTCGTACGTGTCGGCGGTTATTTTCTGGCGATGAAGGGTGATCCTGAGTCGGAATGGCCAGCCGCCAGATCGGCTGTTGACCGGCTGGGAGGCCAGCGGGTCAGAACCGATAGTTTCAGGCTGCCCGGCACCGACATGCAGCGCTCGATCTTTCTGATCAAGAAGATCTCTTCGACGGCAGAGGCCTATCCGCGCAAGGCTGGAAAACCTGAAAACTCACCATTGTAAGGGTTGTCAGGGGCCTGGCTGCTTCCTCAGCCTGCCTGCATTTCGCGCGCGGATATGTTATAATATTATGGATAAGCTAATTGTCTATTAGCAGGAGGATTGACTGCATGGCAGACCAGGTGGAGAATCGAAAAAAAGAAAAAAAACGGCAGGAAGCGGCCGTAGATTTTGCTTTCCGTAATCCGCAGACAACGATTATTCCGGTTGATCTGGAAGAGGAAATGAAAAAATCATTCATCGACTACGCGATGAGTGTTATCACAGATCGTGCGCTGCCCGATGTCAGAGACGGACTCAAACCGGTTCATCGTCGTATTCTGTATTCAATGTACACCCAGGGG
>RZZF01000216.1 GCA_009929975.1 Clostridia bacterium | reverse complement strand
CAGGAATGACGGTCAATGTGTAGTCCACCTGATAAAACAAGGTCATTTCCGTACTGCCCTGATTGGTCATCGTCATGCGGCAGCGGCGGCGAAAGGGCATCTCCCAGTAACAGTTGAACGCGCTGCCCGGGTTGACACAGACCGCGAGCGATGTCACCGGCGCGTATTCACCCCAGCCGCAGGCAAAAAAGTCACCCACCGGACATTCAACCGAAGGATTCGGCTGGTCATCCCAGTAGATCCGCAGGATGCTGTCCCGCCAGTTGCCGGTCGGCGTCATCCAGATATGCTGAATCGCACCGGAGCCTTCGATATCAGTTACGGTATAGGTCTCGCCTGCGGCGATCCGGACACAGGGCGAAATTTTCCAGCCGGGTCCCAGATCACGGGCAGAACGTTCACCGGCCCCGCTGACGGCACGGCCGCCCCCGCCGGGCTTGCCATCCATATTTTCCGCGCTGATCGAGCGGGTCCGGGCATCAGACAGCCAGGCCAGACGGCCCAGATTCATTCCGAGTCCATTGAATCCTTCCATCATAAACCTCCTTCACCGGGGCGGGTGGAAGCCCCGAGCATCGTATCGGCCAGCAATTTCTGGCGCATCAGGCGGCTTTCATAGGCTTTGAATAAACTGTCCGCCTGCTCTTTCATCGTTTTACGAACCGCGGTATAGGGATTCACCTCCGTCGCGTGATCGAGCTGGCGGATCCACTCCTCAGGCAGTGACGCGGTTCCCATCAACGCACCGCAGATGCCGGCAGTGACGGCCGCGACGCAGTCGGTGTCACGGCCCATGTTGACGCCGGCGATGATCCCCTGTTTCGTGTCGCCGCCCACCATCCGGAACGCGCAGACCGCTTTGGTCACCACCTCATTGGCGAAGCTGAACGCATACGGCATGCCGATCCCGGAATACAGGCCGTCAAACACAGACCGCAGTTCCCGGATATCGGTGCAGCCGCGGGTCTGTTCCAGACCGCGCTCCAGTTCGGCGTTGACAATATCCGGATCGCACAGATCGAAAATCGTACCGATCACACTGTCAACCGTCGCGTTCGGCCGGATCGCCGCCGCGACCGCGACACCGGTGACACTAGCCCATTTGAGGCCGCGCGACTGATCGGTCTGATAGAGCTGGCCGACAGCCAGGACATCTTCCATGGCATGCTGCGGATCACCCGCGTTGATCAGCGCGATCGGGTGACAGGAACGGGCGAAGCTGTTCAGTCCGGCATAGTCGCAGTAGCGGCCGAGATCCGCCGCGGGAATCCCGCTTTTGGCCATCGCCAGAAGGCGTCCCTCAAACGGTTCGCTGACCGTACCAGGCGCCGTATCGGCGATATCACGGCACCAGATCGCCCGCACATCCTCCGCGGTGACACGATCCTGTTTTTCGATGATCGCTGTGATCATATGTTTCTGCCGTTCCACACCGTCTTCCGTCGTACCGGGTTCGCGCAGCCAGCCGTTGTTGTAGTGTTCATAGGGCAGAAACCGGTCAACGAGACCATGCTCGGCTTCAATTTTCTGCCAGGTCCAGCCTTCCACTGCCGCGCCCATGGCGGAACCGATGTGCACACCGGCAATACAGCCGTAGAATTTATCCTGCAGGATCTGAACCGGATCTTTTTTCCCTTGTGCCATGCTGATTGTCCCCCTTGTTCTTAAGTGATGGAATACCGAAACGATGTTCTTTCATTATAACACTGAGCCGCGGACGGAACAGCGTTTTCCAACAGTCCGCGTGAATCGGCATATACGGGATGAGTCCGCCTCAACCTTTGCAGCAGCGGCCGCTTCGGCTATCATGAAGACAGATCAAAACGAGGGGGAGTCATGATGCCGATACAAATTGAGAACAACCGACTTGTCTTTCGCTATGACGCGGAAACACTGTGGATTGAGCCGTGGGGACGCGACAGCCTGCGCGTGCGGGCGACGCATAATGCCACCATGCACCGGGACGACTGGGCGCTGCTTGAACCTGCACCCGCCGCGCCCGGCGATGTGGAACTGAATCAGTACGATCTGAGCGCCGCGGCCGATCAGGCTGCCCGCACACTGTCACTGAGCGCCGGTGTCGGCAGCGCGACCGGGCTGGCCGGGCGTGTCGCCGCCTCGATCCGCAATGGCCGGCTGACCGCGCTGCTGACGTCAACGGGAAAACTGACCTTCATCAATCAAAGCGGTGACATCCTGCTGGAAGAATTCGTGCGCAACCGCAGTGATCTGAGCGCGTCCTACTGCAGCGCCCTGGAAATCGATGCCCGCGAGTTCCGGCCGATTCCCGGTGGGGACTACGCACTGTCCGTCCGTTTTGAGTCTGATCCGGATGAGAAGATCTATGGCATGGGCCAATACCAGCAGCCCTTCCTCAATCTCAAGGGCACTGACCTGGAATTGGCCCACCGCAACTCGCAGGCCAGTGTTCCTTTCATGCTCTCTTCAAAGGGCTACGGATTTCTCTGGAACAACCCGGCGATCGGGCGTGTGACTTTCGGCCGCAACCTGACGACCTGGCAGAGCATCTCGACAGCGTGTCTTGACTACTGGATCACCGCCGGCGACGCACCGGCACAGATCGTTGAAGCCTATGCCGCGGTCAGTGGCACGGTGCCGGAAGCACCGGCCTATACCAGCGGCTTCTGGCAATGTAAGCTGCGCTATCAGACACAGGAGGAGCTGCTCGAAGTCGCCCGTGAATACAAACGGCGCCAGCTGCCGATTTCCGTGATCGTCGTCGACTTTTTCCATTGGGAGCTGCAGGGCGACTGGTCATTTGATCCCGTCTACTGGCCTGATCCCGATGCCATGATCGCCGAACTGAAAGACATGGGCATCGAACTGATGGTCTCCATCTGGCCGACCGTCGACTATCGCTGCTCCCGTTTTGAGGACATGAAAGAAAAAGGCTATCTGATCCGCACCGACCGCGGTGTGCGGATCGCAATGACCTTCCAGGGCAATACGGTCCACTTTGATCCGACCAACCCGGGTGCCCGGGATTATGTCTGGCAGATCGCGAAAAAGAACTACTATGACAAAGGTGTCCGGGTCTTCTGGCTCGATGAGGCGGAGCCGGAATATGCCGTCTATGATTTTGACAATTACCGCTATCATCTCGGATCCAACCTGCAGATCGGCAATCTCTATCCGGTCATGTACGCGCGGACCTTCTTCGACGGCATGCGCGCCGCCGGCCAGGACAAGGTCCTCAACCTGCTGCGCTGTGCCTGGGCCGGCAGCCAGCGCTATGGCGCCCTGGTCTGGTCCGGTGACATCCATTCCAGTTTTTCCAGCCTGCGCAACCAGATCGCGGCCGGACTCAACATGGGGCTGGCCGGCATTCCCTGGTGGACGACCGATAACGGCGGCTTCCATGGCGGCAACCCGGATGACCCGGCCTTCCGCGAGCTGTTTGCCCGCTGGTTCGAGTACGGTACCTTCTGTCCGGTCATGCGACTGCACGGCGACCGTGAACCGAAACAGCCGCAACAGGGGGACAGCGGCGGTGCGACCTGCCTGTCCGGTGCGGCGAATGAAGTCTGGTCGTACGGCGAAGCAGTTTTTGAGATCTGCCGTGATCATCTGCGGCTGCGCGAACAGCTGCGTCCCTACATTGAAGAGCTGCTGACGGACGCCCATCAAAAGGGGACCCCGCTGATGCGGCCGCTGTTCTATGACTTCCCGCAGGAC
>RZZF01000215.1 GCA_009929975.1 Clostridia bacterium | reverse complement strand
ATATCTATGAGGTTGGTCCGAGAAAAATGCCCGAGGTCGTCAAGGATCTTTTGGCAGATAAACAATGGAAACTCAGTCTGGCCGAGTCTTGCACCGCCGGACTGGCCGCGGCTGCCATTGTGGACCTGCCGGGCGCGTCAGCCGTTCTGACGGGTGGTGTCGTCGCTTATGAAAACCGGATCAAACAGACTGTCCTCGGAGTCTCGGAGGAGATCCTGGTCCGTGATGGTGCGGTCAGCGAAGCCTGCGCACTTGCTATGGCGAGAGGATGTCGTGACATCATGAAGACTGAAATCGCCGCGGCTGTCACCGGAATCGCAGGTCCGGATGGCGGAAGTCCGGACAAACCGGTTGGAACCGTCTGGCTGGCAGTCGTTTCCGATCAGGGGGAGCAGACTCGAAAGCTCCAGCTTGGCGGCGGGCGTGAGCGTATCCGCCGGGTCTCCGTTCTCAATGTCTTCAATTTGATCCGGCAGCATCTGCTCACATGAACCGGCAGCCTGACAGGGTCGGATCGGCCGCAAAAAAGGGAAGTCAGAGTCTGACTGTCGCAACGGTCCTGATGATGGCCGGTCTGCTTCTGAGTAAATTCAGCGGTCAGCTCAGGGAAATCCTGATCGCGCCCATTTTCGGTTATGGTGAGATCTCGGACGCGTTTATCATCGGGTTCCAGGTTCCTGATCTTTTCTACCAGCTTTTGGTCGGCGGTGCGATCCAGGCAGCGATCACACCGACCCTGGCAGGTGCTGTTGCCCGGCGTGATGTGCGGTCAAGCTGGCGCAGTGTCAGCATTTTTATCAACCTGACGGCTCTGACGGTGCTCATTGCCGTCCTTTTCGGCGAACTGCTCGCACCTCAGCTGGTGGCTTTCTATAATCGCGGCAAAGAACCGGCTGTCATCGAAGCCGCGGTCAAGGTCAGCCGGGCTTTGTTTCCACAGGTTTTCTTCATGATGATGGCGGCCTTGTGCATCGGAATTCTCAACGCCTACAAGAAATTTTCATCCACCGCGTTCGGCCCGACCATTTATAATATCTGTGTTGTGCTCGCGATGGTGCTGCTCGGCGCGTCGTCAGCCCGGGGGGCTGTCCGCGTCGCGTCCGGCGTTCTGATTGCCAGCGCCATCTATTTCACGATGCAGTTCTGGCTCGCCCGTGAACCCTTGCGCCACTATGTCTTTTCCTTTGACTGGCGCGATCCCGGTTTCCGTACACTGTTGGCCCTGGCCATCCCAACACTGATTTCCGGATCAATCATTCAGGTCAATACGATGATCCTGACCGGATTTGCCCGCCAGTTTCCCGGTGCGGTCACCTCGCTGCGCAACGCGTCAACTATCTGGCAGCTGCCGTATGGCGTGATTGTGGTCGCGATCGGCAGTGTCATGCTGCCGTCGCTGGCCGGCTATTTCGCGACGGACAACCATTCCGGCTGCCGCCATCTGCTCAGCCGCAGCCTGCGCAATGCCTTGTTTCTCATGCTGCCCGCGGCTGGCTTGTTTCTGGCGATGCAGCAGGACACCGTGAGGGCGATCTTCCAGTGGGGGAGCGGCTATGGTGAAGAGGCGGTCAGCCACACGGCGGCCATCTTGCGCTGGTATTGTTTCGCGATGATCGCCCAGACTTTCATATTCCTGATCAACCAGGCCTTCTACGCGCGGCGGATGACACGAATCGCGCTCTACAACGGCGTGATGACGCTCGTACTGAATACGCTGTTCTGCTTCGCGCTGACCCGCTGGACTTCGCTCGGCGTCAGCAGCCTGTCGCTGGCTTATACGCTGACCAGCGTGATCAGCGCGGTTATTCTCTACCGGCTTTACGGCTGGCTGGATCCTGCGGTCCGTCCGGCCCGGCTGTGGCCCTATCTGATCCGGGTTCTGACGGCACTGACCGCTTTGCTCCTTACGGTCATTCTGCTCAACCTGATTCCCTGGGTTCCGTCTGGCAAAACACTGCAGCTGATCTGGTACGGACTGCGCTGTCTGGCCGGTTTTGCCGCCTATCTTCTGATCGCCTGGAAAGTCGGTCTGAATGAAGCGGCTGATTTCGCCGGGAAGGTCAAAGCCAGGCTGGGCAGGCGTTCACCGCTGTAAGCGGAATTTTACCGGATTTTGTCAATTGCTGTCGAACCATTTCAGGTTGACTTGACCGCGGCGGATGATATAATGAATCACAAGAAAAGAACGATTGTTCTATTATGGAGGTCAATATGGCAAGGGACAGGTCAGCAGGAAAGTCAAACCAGGAAGTGACACAGAAATTCGCCGCCGATCGGGCCAGGGCGCTTGATGTGGCGATCAATCAGATTGAGAAGCAGTTTGGCAAGGGCGCTGCCATGAAACTGGGGGACCAGCCGGCTGTGGAGATCGAAGTGATCCCGACCGGTGCCCTGTCGCTGGATATTGCTCTCGGAGTGGGCGGGATTCCGCGTGGCCGCGTGATTGAGATCTTCGGTCCGGAGTCATCCGGCAAGACAACCGTAGCGCTGCATATGATCGCAGAGGCGCAGAAGGGCGGCGGTACGGCTGCGTTTATCGATGCTGAGCATGCCCTTGATCCGAGATACGCGGAACGTCTCGGCGTTGATATTGATAATCTGATTGTCTCACAGCCGGATACCGGCGAACAGGCACTGGAGATCACCGAAGCGCTCGTGCGAAGCGGAGCGGTTGATATCGTGGTGGTCGACTCGGTTGCCGCCCTGGTTCCCAAGGCGGAGATTGATGGCGAAATGGGAGATGCCCATGTCGGTCTGCAGGCCCGTCTCATGTCCCAGGCATTGAGGAAGCTGGCCGGCGTCATCAGCAAATCATCAACATCCGCCGTCTTCATCAACCAGCTGCGTGAGAAAGTCGGCATTATGTTCGGAAATCCGGAGACGACGCCGGGTGGCCGGGCGCTGAAGTTCTACGCTTCGGTCCGTCTCGATGTCCGCCGGATTGAGACACTGCGCAACGGCTCGGAAATGGTGGGCAACCGTACCCGCGTCAAAGTGGTCAAGAACAAAGTGGCACCACCGTTCCGCGAGGCTGAATTCGATATTATCTACGGTGAGGGCATCTCACGTGAAGGCAGTATTCTCGATATGGGCGTCACCATGGATATTGTCGATAAGAGCGGCGCCTGGTTCTCATATGAAGGGCAGCGCATCGGCCAGGGCCGTGAAAATGCCCGTCTTTTTCTCAAGGAAAATAAGGAAATCTGCCAGACCATTGAAAGTAAAATCAGAGAGACGCTGAAAGCGAGCGCGGCCAAGGAAGAAAAAAACACTACGAAGCCGGAGAAAGCAGCGAAAACAACGAAGGACAATCCTGATGCGGACGATATCCTCGATCTCTGATCTCGGTGGTGAGCACGAATCGGCTGTCGAACAGGAAAAACGCGTTCAGGCCGGCCGTATTGAAGCCATTCGATTTCTCGGGTTGGCCCGTAAGCCGTCCGGCCGTGTGGCCGGCCGGCTGCGGGAAGCCGGTTTCGATGAAGATGAAATCAAAGCCATCCTGAAGTCCCTGATTGAAGATGACTACCTTGATGACCATGCGTTGGCCCGGCGGCAGGCGGCACGCCGGCGTGGACGGCAAGCCGAGTCGCGCCGTGCCCTGGCCTGCCGGCTGGCACAGAATGGCCTGACGGCTGAAGCAGTTGAAGCAGCACTGGCCGATCATCCGGACGATTTCACTCTGGCGGGTGAAGCCTTGCAGACACGTTTTC
>RZZF01000214.1 GCA_009929975.1 Clostridia bacterium | reverse complement strand
GCTGTACACGGCTGATGGCTACTTTGATTACATTGGACTGGACGGCTATTTTGGTTCCTGGTCCGGTGGTGTTCCGGCTGACTGGTTTCCTTATATTGATGAAGCCGCGCGAGTGTCCGGCAAGCCGGTTGTAATTAATGAATGGGGTTATTCAACCATTCAGCGCGGCAAGCCGCGTCCGGAAGAGGACAAGAAGCGTCATTTCAACAGTGTTGTCTGCCGCGAGAAGGACTGGGATGCCGGAGGCGGCGCGAAATGGCAGGGAATCGATCACAATGAAGCACTGCAATCAGACTATAATCGTGAATGCGTGAAGATATTTGCTGAGCATCCCGCCGTCATCGGCAACATGTATTTTCAATGGCAGGATCAGCCGACCTGCTGGCAATGCGGCGAGCCGGACTGTCCGGCAGAATGTGGCTGGGGCTGCATCCGTACGGATGGAACACCTAAGCCGGGTTATTACGCATTGGTTGAGGCCAATGAGACTTATTTCGATTGACTACCGCGCGGATCCTGAGTAATCTTTACGGTGAGCAAGTCAAAGCCCCTTGTCCAATGGCTGGACAAGGGGCTTATTTTTTCATTGTCATCGTTCAGATGCTGATCAGATTTCTGGAATCTCAATCTCGATCTCACGGCCGAGTTCAGCTGATTTCGCGATACCATCGATGATCGCCTGGTTGTAGAGGATCTGGCTGCTGGGAACCGGTGAGGGTCCGCCGGTGATGACCGCGTCCAGGAAGGAGCGGATCTTGCGGTCGAACAGGCCGGGACCTTTGCTCTCGATCACCGGAATGACGGTTTCCACCTGGTTGCCGGCAACATCAGTGTACAGCTTCATCGGACCGCCGACGGAACCGTTCCAGCATTCGGTTGACGGAATGCGCAGGCCGGCTTTCTTGCCGAGGATGATCGTGTCGCCGGGGGTGTCGAGGTGCATCGCCCAGGCAATCCGGAAGTCGAGCACAATGCCGCCTTCGAGACGGATGAACGCGGCGGCGAAATCATCAACGCTGAAGCGGTTGGCGTTCTCCGGCAGGGAGTACAGGGTGTTCTTGCCGAAGAAATCAGCGACATAGCCGCTGACC
The DNA here is from genome assembly GCA_009929975.1 of Clostridia bacterium. GTDB lineage: Bacteria > Bacillota > Clostridia > Saccharofermentanales > UBA5734 > SLHU01. The sequence continues at coordinate 2,630 of RZZF01000214.1, read as the reverse complement.
GTCAGCGGTTTCGGATAGCCGATCGCGTTGAGGACCATGTCGAGTGAATAGCAGCCGATATCACCGAGCGCGCCGATGCCAGCGGTTTTCTTCTCGATGAAGGTGCTGTTGGGGATGCCGCGGCGGCGTCCGCCACCGGTCTGGATATAGTAGATCTCACCCAGTTCGCCGGACTCAACAATCTTCTTGATCATCTGCATGTTTTCGTCAAAACGGGGCTGGAAGCCGATCGACAGCAGCTTGCCGCTGGCTTTCTCGGCTTTCATGATCGCGACCGCTTCGTCAAGGGTGACGGTCATCGGTTTTTCGAGAAGAACATTGACGCCTTTGTTCAGGGCGTCGATGGTGCACTGCGCGTGCGTCGTGTTGTAGGTACAGACACTGACCGCGTCCAGTTCTTCGCTTTCCAGCATGGAAGTGTGATCAGGATAGCAGCGGACATTATCGACGCCGAACTCCTTGAAGAACGCTTCCGCTTTGCCGGGAATCAGGTCGGCACCGGCGACAACCTCGACATCGGGCATATTCTTGTAGGAGAGAATATGAGATTCGGCGATCCAGCCGGTTCCGATAATACCAACCTTGAGTTTACGGTCGGACCGGACCACGGGGGCGTCTGTTTTCGGTTTCTCAAACTGATTCAATACTGCATCTGCTGACTGAGCCATGTGAAATCTCCTTTATCAATGAAAATCTGTCTCTATTATATCGCAGCCGCGCTCAGGGTGACAGACCTATTTGCCTGAATCCGGCGAATTCAACTGGATTGTGAGCGATTTCTCAGCCGATTGGTTCGGTTTCGATCAGCTCAGCGTAAACGAGCATCCGATGGCTGGCGACCCGCACCGGATGGCAGGTGACGAGCATCAGCCGCGGCGAGTCGCCCTGCAGCTGAGTCAGGCGGCGCAGCATCTCGGCCGGCTCAACGATATCAATCTGGTCCACCTGATAGGTATAGCGGGTGGTCTTATCCGAGATAATGATCGGATCACCGGTCTTCACCTCGCCGAGCCGGTTGAAATGGCGGCCATAGGTGTACATGCGATGACCGAGCAGGACGGTTAGTCCGTTCTCACCGAACGTGGGACTGGGACTGTAGTGTCCGATCGCGACCCGCAGATGCGGCGCGGTGGAGCGTTCGGCGATCGGCATCTTCAGGTCGATGCGGTCGATCTCGATCTGCCCGATCGCCTTGATCGTGATTTTTCCGTCCGTGCTGCTGGTTGGTTCGGTGGTGGGGGTGGGGGCTGTCGGCGTCCGGGTCGGGCGCAGGGACGGCAAGTTGTCCGATGGCGGTGGCTGAGTCACCGGCGGATTATCTTCCAACTGGACATATTCGAGTTCTTCGCCCTCGACCTGCCAGGCATCCTCATCGATCACAATGGTGCCGTCGCCCTCCTGCCACATCTCGTCCAGCTGTTTGGTCAGGCGGTCCTGCTGCCAGTGGACAAAGGCCGGCTTGGCAACCAGGTAGATTCCGGTCAGGAAAATCGCGATGATCAGGACATCGAGCAGGGTGGTCCAGACGGTACGCTGACGCTTCCTGCGGCCGCGGAAACGCGGTGGTCCGAACGGGAAGGGGCGCTGTGCCGGCGGCTGCGGAGTTTCTGTTGTCGGTTCCGGTCGTTCTGTCATACTGGCTATTCCTCATATCAGTGATCGGCTGATCGGTATCTGAAGAACATTTTAGCATGAACCGCCGTCAAAGGGGGTGCTTAGGTTACGTCCGGCCTTACGGATCAGCCGGATCAGGTGCTATGTTACCGAATTGTCATTTATAATTGTTATAATATGTCTTGAATCATCGGACGTTTAGCGGTATACATAGTAAGGTTAGTCCCATCATCCGCGCGTGATGGTCATGAATGATTAAGTGGAGTCAACACGATGCATCATCAACCTGTCATGAAAACAACCCTGTTCCGGCGGCACCGGATGTCGTTCATCCTGCTGCTGGTCCTGCTGCTGTCACTGTTGCTGGCCGGCTGTAAACCGGCTATTTCAGCCGGTGGATCGGGCGACGACAATCCCACGCCGACTGCCAGCGCATCTGGCGAACCGTTCCAGTCGGATCCGGTCGAGTCAAGTGATCCGCAGCCGACCGCGTCCGTCGCTCCGGAGACTGAACCGGCCACTGAGACCACAAACACGCCTGAAACCGAGCCCCAGCCCCAGGTGCAGGATCCGCCGTCCGAGGAATCACCGGTGATTGCCCTGACTTTCGATGACGGGCCGTCGCTGCAGGATACCGAGGGCCTGCTTGACCTGCTGGCCAGCGAACAGGTCCCGGCGACATTCTTTGTCCTGGGCAGCCAGATCGCCAGCGGCCGTGAGCATATTGTCAAACGGGCCTATGACGAAGGTCATGAAATCGCCAGCCACGGCTACAGCCATGCCATTCTGACTGAGGTTGACGCCGCGACCATCCGCAGCGAACTGGAACAGACCGGCCAGCTGATCGAGCAGGTGACCGGCCACGCGCCGACGCTGATGCGTCCGCCGACCGGTGCTTACAATGACCAGGTGGTGTCGATCGCCGCTGAGTACAATCTGGCCGTCGTCAACTGGTCATGGCAGAGTACGCCGCAGGACTGGAACTATCACGATACCCCGCATGCCATCTCCAGCCA
>RZZF01000213.1 GCA_009929975.1 Clostridia bacterium | reverse complement strand
GGGGAAGATCGTCTACCTGCTCAATTGTCGGACGGATTCCGATATTGGTTACGGATTCATAGGAACGGCCACTGACGATGGTCCGTGTCGCGTAAACGCCATAGGCCGGACAGACACGATCTGCCGGCACACGCAGATTAGCCGTCGGGAAGCCCATCTTCCGGCCGATCTTGCGGCCGCTGATCACCGGACCGCTGATTTGATACGTCCGGCCAAGCAGGCGGGCCGCGGCTTCCAGATCCCCGGAAATGACCGCTTCACGAATCGCTGAACTTGACACCTTCTGCCCATACATGCGAACCGGCGGAACAACAATAACCTCAATCGAACGCTTTGCCGCCCATTCTTTCAGACTGTTGATATCACCACGGCGATTCCGGCCGTAGTGATAGTCTTCCCCGACAACGATCAGACGGGCGTTCAGCCGCTGTCCCAGCCAGATATTGAGAAAAGCATCAGGTTCTAGAGCGGCAAAAACCTGATCAAAGGCCTGCAGATGGGTTTCCTCCATCCCGCAGCCAGCCATCAGCTTGAGCCGCTCATCCAGACTGGACAAATAGCCGGAAAAGCCGGATTCACCCTGAACAAGTTCAGCCGGATGCTGAGGAAATGTCAGAACTGATGATATCAGATCAAGCCGGTCACAGTGGAAAAGCAAGGTTCGCAGCAACTCAAGATGGCCATGATGAATGCCATCAAAAAAGCCAAGCGCGACCCCACGCGCGATATCCGGTACAGGTTGTTCAGCGTGCCTGAAAATCTGCATGATCAATCAACACCCTTTCTGTTTTAAGCCGTCTCTCCCCTGTCGCCTGAGGCCGCAGCGACGCGATGCCGATCAGCTGTCCGCCGCAGACAACAACCTGACGTTCTCCGTCGCCGATCCCGCTCCAGTTGTGCCCGGTCTGGAGAACAGCCTGCCCGCGAATCAGGCGCAGCGCGTCATCATGACTGAGCTCAATACGGGGCCAGCCGTCAAACGCGCGGATCGTCGGCAGCAACTGGCCGCTGCTGCGCAGCCGGCCGGCCAGTCCGTCTGAATCAGCTCCGGCGGACCAGGTCTCCAGCAGATCAGGATCGAGGGCATCCGCCAGGCTGAACGGGCCGACTCGCAGACGTTCCAGTTCAGCGGCATGGGCGAAATAACCCAGGTCACGGCCGATCGTATCAGCCAGTGTCCTGATATAAGTTCCCTTTGAACATTCAATTTCCACGACAGCCTGCAGCTGATCCTGCAGTTCCACCGATATGAGTTCAGCCCGTCTGATCTGTATCGTTCGGGATTTTCGTTCAACAGACTGGCCGGCCCGGGCATAACTGTAAAGCGGACGTCCGTCCTTCTTGATGGCTGAATACATGGGAGGAAGCTGTTCATGTGATCCGGGAAGCCTGGCGATACACTGCCGCAGCGCGGCAAAATCGGTCCGCTGCAGTTCTGCACGTTCCGCGCTGTCCAGTTGATACTGTTCGGTCACGGTCCCCGTTTTGTCCTGCGTGTCAGTCGCTGAACCGAAGACAATGCTCACCCGGTAGACTTTATCATAGGATTCCATGAACTGGACAGCCGCTGTCGCCCGGCCGATACAAACCGGCAGCAGCCCGACCGCAAAAGGATCAAGCGTCCCGACATGGCCGATCTTGCGCCAGCCGGTCACACGCCGCAGCTGGGCAATAACCGAAAACGAGGTTCTGTCCGGCGGCTTGTTGATCAGGAGAATTCCTGTCCAGTCCTGTGCGGCATGCACTACAGCCATTCACCCACCTTCGCGACCAGCAGATCGGCCGCCTGCCGCATCGGCATCGGCTCAAGCTGCAGGCCGGCAGCGCGGGCATGGCCGCCACCCCCGAGTGATCGGGCAAAAGCGGCGGAATTGAATGAAGCACCGCTGCGGATATTGACCCGAAGGCCGCCGTCAGCCAGTTCCCTGATCAGAAGTGAGACTTCAACACCGGCCACATTGCGCAGATGCCCGGCCAGACCATCAAGGTCACTGGCATCCGCGCCGGTTGAATAGAGAAGTTCCTGTGAGACACAGGCAACCGCAACCCGGCCATCAAGATAATATCGCGTTTCTTCATAAACATGGCCCGTCAGGTTCAGCCGTTCCGGGCTGGTCAGGTCGAACAGCTGATAGACCACGCTGCGGATATCCACCTGATGAAGCATGAGTTCAGACGCGATGGCAAATGTCCGGGCGGTGGTATTACTGAATGTAAATCGGCCTGTATCAGAAATGATCGCGGTCATCAGCAGGACAGCCACATCATGATCAATCAGTGTCTGGTTCAGTGTCCGCTCCAACTGGCGGGCCAGTTCCCAGATCAGTTCACCGGTCGCGGCGGCTGTCGGATCGATCAGACGCAAGGGACCTGATTCGCCTTCAGACACATGATGGTCGATGACGGCGACTTGCGGTGCCTGATCAAACAGTTCCTGTCGCCGCCCGGTCCGTGATGACTCCGAGCAGTCAAGCGCCAGGGCCAGCGTCTGTTCGGCGCGCATCCGCGGCAGAAGGTCTTCAGCGAAGGGCTCGATCAACTCGACACCCGGCAGAAAACCATATTTCGCGGGAATGACTTCATCGTAAACGAAACGCGCCGTGATGCCCGCACAGCGCAGGACCATGAGCATGGCCAGGGTTGATCCGATGGCATCTCCGTCGATTCCGGTATGAGGGTAAAGAAAAACTGTATCCGGCTGCCCGCGCAAGCCGGCAAACATCCGAACCAGTTCTTCCATACGATCATGATTCATGCGATTTCTTTTCTCCTAAAGTTTCATCGATCAGGCGGGTCATCCGAATTCCGCGTTCAATCGAATCGTCAATCTTGAAATGCAGTTCAGGCATCGTTCTCAGCCTGATCCTGCGGCCTGACTCGCGCCGGATGAAACCGGACGCGCTGGTCAGCGCTTCCAGGCAGCGCGCTTTCGCGGCCTCATCTCCCATCACACTGACAAAGACATTGGCATGGGAAAGATCACGCGAAACACTGACCTCGGTAACCGAGGCCAGTGCCGGCATTCTTGGATCTTTAATTTCATTCTGTATGAGATCGGCGATGATTTTTCTCATCTCATCGCCGACCCGGTCAGACCGTTGCAAAACGATCAGCTCCTCTCAATTTCCTTCATCTCAAAGGATTCGATCACATCATTTTCCTTGATGTCATTGAAACGTTCGATTCCGATACCACACTCGTAGCCGGTCGCGACTTCACGGACATCATCCTTGAAGCGGCGCAGCGAGGCCAGACGACCTTCATGGACGACGATACCGTCACGGACAATCCTGACTTCACTGGAACGTGTGATCTTTCCATCGGTGACATAGCAGCCGGCTACAACACCGACACCGGTCACACGGAAAACCTGACGAACCTCAGCATGGCCATGGACAACTTCCTTGAATTCCGGCGCGAGCATGCCCTTCATGGCCGCCTCGATATCTTCGATCGCGTTATAGATGACGCGGTACAGCCGGATATCAACTTCGGCTTCCGCCGCCAGGTCCGCGACATTCGCCGCGGGACGCACATTGAATCCGATGATGATCGCGTTTGAAACTTCAGCCAGACGTACATCCGACTCCGTGACCGCTCCGACCGCGCCATGAATGACGTTGACACGAACTTCATCGGACGTCAACTTCTCCAGTGACTGGCGAACGGCTTCAACACTGCCCTGGACATCCGCTTTCACGATGATGTTCAGATCCTTGACCTCTCCGGCCGCCATCTGGCTGAACAGGGTGTCCAGACT
>RZZF01000212.1 GCA_009929975.1 Clostridia bacterium | reverse complement strand
CGGTTCCACAGAGTCAGCCGTTTCTGTTCTGATCAGGCCTCTTTCATGGTCAAATGGAGAATTTCTTCAATGTTCGTCGTCGTCAGCGGAACGAAGGATCCGAGTGTCTCACCTTCAGCCAAACCAACTTTAGCGGCCATCATCGGAATATCTTCTTTCTTCGCACCGAGCTCCTCAAACGTGGTCGGCAGACCGATTGAGCGGAAAAAGCTAACCAGGCGGTCTATCCCTTCACGCGCGGTCTTTTCGGGGTTCTGGTAGTCCATCTCGCAATTCCATACCCGAACCGCCAACTGGGCGTACCGATTGACATCATGCTTCAGCGTGTACTTCATGAACGCAGGGAACACGACGGCGAGTCCGGCGCCATGGGCGACATCATACTGGGCCGACAATTCATGTTCGATGTTGTGACTGCTCCAGTCCTGCTCACGGCCAACACCACAGGAATCATTATGAGCCACCATACCGGCCCAGAATATATTCGCGCGGGCACCATAGTTCTCCGGCTCCCGCAGAACAATCGGAATATCGCGGATCAGCGTTTTGAGAACCGACTCGCAAAGGTAATCCGTCAGTTCAACATCTGGTGTGTTGGTCAGATAGCGCTCAAAGACATGAGCCATCATGTCGGCACAGCCGCAGGCCGTCTGATACGGAGGCAGGGTGTAGGTCAGTTCGGGATTCATGATTGAAAAGACAGGACGAATTGAAGGATGCCCGAAGCCACGTTTGAGCATGCCGTCCTCCAGAGTGATCACCGAGGAGTTGGAGCCTTCACTGCCCGCGGCCGGAATCGTGACAACTGTCGCGATCGGCAGGGTTTTTTCCGGCTGTCTCAGTCCGGCATAAAAATCCCAGAAGTCGCCTTCATCGCGAACACCCATCGCGATCGCCTTCGCGGAGTCAATCGCGCTGCCGCCGCCGAGGCCAAGAAGAAAATCTACATTTTCACGCCGGGCCAGCTCAATCCCTTCATAAACCAGTCCGCTGCGCGGATTCGGCTGAACACCGCCCAGTTCGCAATGGCCGATGCCTGCCTGGTCCAGTGAAGCCTTGACCCGATCCAGCAGGCCGCTGCGGACAACGGAGCCTCCGCCGTAGTGAATCAGGACCTTGGTGCCGCCGAAACGGCGAACATATTCACCGGTCTGTGTCTCGGTTCCTTTGCCGAAAACGAAGGTTGTCGGACTGCAAAACTCAAAATTGATCATGTTGATCTCCTTCCTGTCGCCACCTTTGTTGAACGCATACTGCTTTCACGAGCGGCGCTGTAAACATCATCATATGTCAGTCTATACATTATAATATACGCGGTGTGGTCTGACTATCATCATTCAGGCTGTTGACCGGTCTCTTCCGGGCTATCATCTTCCGACGCGTCGGTCGTTCCGGCCTGATCATCCGACTGATCTGACTCAATCCCATCCGTCTCGTCTGTTTTGTCATTGATATCTGTTTCATCTTCCTCCGGGCAATCCTCGTGATCCACCACGGCGACATCGACGACATGTCCATCACGTGTCCGCATCAGGGTAACACCCTGTGTAATCCTGGACAGAACGGGAATCTCCAGCGCTTCCATGCGGATGATCACACCATTGTCATTGATCAGGATCACATCAGAGTCATCAGTGACCAGAGCGATACTGACCAGCATGCCGGTTTTTTCGGATGGCCGGTACGTGATCAGGCCTTTGCCGCCTCGCGTCTGTACCCGGTACTCATCCAGTTCGGTCCGTTTGCCGAAACCGCGTTCAGATACGACCAGCAGCGTGCTGTCTGCTTCAATCGTCACCATGCCGACCACCCGGTCATCCCGATCAAGCTGAATTCCACGGACACCCTGTGTATTGCGTCCCGTCGGCCGGACATCATCCTCCGTAAAGCGGATCGACATGCCCTTGCGGGTCACCATGACAATATCCTGCTGATGATCGACCAGCCGGACATTGACGAGCGCGTCATCTTCACGCAGACTGATCGCGATCAGCCCTGCTTTGGATATATTGGCGTAGGCATCAAGTCGTGTCTTCTTGATCTGTCCCATGCTCGTCGCCATGACCAGACCGGCATTCTCATCAAATGAGCGCAGCGGGATCACCGCACGCACCTTCTCATCGGCCTCCAGCTGGAGCAGATTGACGATCGCCATCCCTCTGGCCTGGCGGCTCGCCTCGGGGATCTGATACCCCTTCAGGCGGAAGACCCGTCCTGTATTGGTAAAAAACAGGATGGTCGCATGGGTCGATGTGGAAAGAAGATTTTCAACAAAATCATCGTCACGGGTCTGCAGCCCGGAAATGCCGCGGCCGCCGCGATGCTGTGTTGAGCAGGTATCAATCGGCATCCGCTTGACATAGCCGTAGTGGGTCAGGGTGATAAAGATATCTTCTTCCTGAATCAGCGACTCATCATCAATATCATCGCCGCCGAACGGCTCGATTCCGGTACGGCGATCTTCACCGTAGCGGTCACTGATCTGTTTGATTTCAGTGCGGATCACGTCAAGCAGCATCGCTTCATCGGCCAGAATGCTCTGGAAATAAGCGATTTTTTCGCAGACATCACGGTATTCATTTTCCAGTTTTTCCCGCTCCAGGCCAGTCAGGCGGCCAAGGCGCATGTCGACGATATGCTGGGCCTGGCGGTCGCTGAAACCAAACCGCTCAATCAGCCGTTCCTTTGCCTGATCCTCAGAGTTTGATCCCCGGATGATCGCGATCACTTCATCGATATGGTCAATCGCGGTGCGCAGGCCTTCCAGGATATGGCGGCGGGCTTCGGCTTTCTCCAGATCAAAGCGGGTCCGGCGCAAAATGATATCTTTCTGGTGCTCAATATAATAGCTCAGCGCCTGGATCAGATTGATCAGTTTCGGTTCAAACCGGCCGTTCTCATCCTGTACCAGCGCCAGCATATTGGCGTTGAAATTATCCTGCAGCTGCGTATGTCGATAAAGCTGGTTCAAAACGACATTGGCATTCGCGTCACGCTTCAATTCAACGACAATGCGAACCGCGTCGTTGCGGTCGGACTCATCACGCAGATCGGAAATTCCGTCGATCCTCTTGTCTTTGACCAGTTCCGCGATCTTCTCAATCAGCCTGGCTTTATTGACCATATAGGGCAGATCTTGAAATATAATCCGCTGCCGGTTGTTATCCATCAATTCGATTTCCGAACGAGCGCGTACGGTAATGCGTCCACGTCCGGTCTTATAGGCGTTTCTTACGCCGGACGTACCGAGAATGACGCCACCCGTCGGAAAATCAGGCGCCTGGATCACGGTCATCAGATCTTCGACAGTCGCGTCCGGCTGATCGATCAGCATCAGGACCCCGTCGATGACTTCCCTCAGATTATGCGGAGGGATATTCGTCGCCATGCCGACCGCGATGCCGGTTGTCCCGTTGACCAGAAGATTGGGATAACGGGATGGCAGAACGACCGGTTCCATTTCATGTTCATCGAAATTCGGCCGGAAATCGACCGTGTTCTTATTGATGTCGCTCATCATCTCCATCGAGATGCGGGAAAGGCGTGATTCCGTATAACGGTAAGCGGCTGCCGAGTCACCGTCACGTGAACCGAAGTTGCCGTGACCGTCTACGAGCATGTGCCGCATGGAAAAATCCTGAGCCATTCGAACCAGCGAATCGTAGACCGCCGCGTCGCCATGCGGATGAAACCTGCCCAGCACGTCACCGACTGTCGTCGCACATTTGCGATACGGCTTATCGGGTGTGAACCCCTGGGTGTACATTGAA
>RZZF01000211.1 GCA_009929975.1 Clostridia bacterium | reverse complement strand
AACCCGAACTCATTCCACAGGATATACTGCGGCACGGTCAGAACCTGCGGCGGCAGCATCAGGGTCAGCAGGACGATCGAGAAGAACAGTCCCTTGAACTTGAAGCGCAGACGACCGAAGGCATACGCGACCAGTGAGGCCGTCAGCACAGACCCGACAATGATCAGGATCCCCATGAAGATCGAGTTTTTGAAAAAATGGGTGAATGTGAAATTTTTCGTAACCTGCCAGCCGAGGGTGTAATTCTCCCACATGATGACTTCCGGGAAAAGCTTGGGCAGACGCATTTCTTCCGTTTTCTTGAATGACGCGCCGATCCACCAGATTACGGGGTAAATCATGATGATCGAGCCGAGAATCAGCCAGAAATGAATCCGGAACGCGGCGAAACCTTTTTTAATCGATCCAGCCATCAGTTGTCACCTCCTGACTCGTAGTGAACCCAGCGGTTTGAAGCCAGGAAGTTGATGCCGGTCAGAATCGCGACAATCACCAGAAGAATCCAGGCCAGCGTGGAGGCATAGCCCATCTGGAACTGGCGGAAGCCTTTTTCATACAGGTACAGGGCGTACATATAGGTTGAGTTCATCGGTCCGCCCTGGGTGATGATATAGGCCGGGGTGAAGTTCTGGAACGCGTTGATCGTACCCAGAATGAAGTTGAAGAAGATAACCGGTGACAGCAGCGGCAGCGTGATATTGAGGAACTTACGGGTTTTGCCTGCTCCGTCGATTGACGCGGACTCATACATTTCCGCCGGGATCTGCTTGAGGCCGGCCAGGAAAATAACCATCGCTGAACCGAACTGCCAGACATTGAGGATGATCAGGGTGCCCAGCGCGGTATCCGGGTGGCTGATCCAGCCCATGCCCTGAATACCGAACACTTCCAGTACACCGTTGATATAGCCGGTCCGGCCGAACATATTCCGCCACAACGCCGCGACCGCGATACTGCCGCCGATCAGCGAGGGGAAATAGAACGCCGTTCTGTAGAAGCTCATACCGCGGCTGTTTTTGTTCAGCAGTATCGCAACCAGCAGTGAGAAAATCATACGGATCGGAACCGATACCAGAACAAAAACAAACGTGACTTTGAGCGACTGCAGGAACACATCATCATTGGTGAAGATCCTGATATAGTTGCTCAGGCCGATCCATTTCGGCGCGGACAGCAGGGAATAGTCCGTAAATGAAAGATAAAATGAATAGAAAAACGGGTACGCCGTCAGCAGAAGAAAACCAATCAGCCAGGGTGACATGAATACGTAACCGGCCAGGTTTTCACTTTCAGCTTTCAGCTTTTTCGGTCTTGACCAGGTTTTGCCGCTCTTATCCGGAGCGATCCCGGTACCGACCGGTGGAACTGATTTGTTCATCGTGAACTCCTTCCTCCTTCAGGTCATCATGTTTCTGACTGGCATTCGTTCATCAGGACAATGATTGAATGTATGTACAAACATGTATTGCCATGATACGGGGGAAATACTCAAATGTCAACAAGCATCTTTATGCAATTTACCAGTAGAAAGAGTATAATTCAATGTAATTATTATAAACATAACCTATGTTACCGTTCCGGCCGGTGGCCGCGATTCGAATACGTTTACGGTTGCTTTGCAATCAGTGTCCTGATCATATCTACCTTTATCCCGCCTTCGACAAACGGTATAATAAGATGATCCATTACCACTGCTTATGCATTAAGAGGAGGCTTTCACATGACTGATTTCAGCCGGATTGGCAAAGAGACGCTTCACGTCGGGCAGCAGCCTTATCAATATTATCCCCTGCACGCGCTCAGCCAGCTGGGCTTCGACGTTCAGCGTCTGCCCTATTCGATCCGTGTTCTCCTGGAAGCCGCGCTGCGCCAGCGCGACGGTCTGGCGATCACCGATGAGCATATCGCGGCACTGGCCGGCTGGAATGACCCGGCGATGGCCGGCCGGGAAATCCCATTCATGCCGGCCCGGATCGTCCTGCAGGACTTCACCGGGGTTCCGGCCGTCGCGGATCTGGCCGCCATGCGCTCCTGGCTGGCGCAGCAGGGCGGTGATCCGGCCAAAGTCAACCCGCTGATCCCGGTTGATCTGGTGATTGATCACTCCGTGATGGTGGACGAAGCCGGCCACCCTGAGGCCTTCGCGGCCAATATCGAGCATGAGTTCGCCCGCAACGATGAACGCTACCGGTTTCTCCGCTGGGCTCAGAAAGCCTTTGCCGATTTCCGGGTTGTTCCGCCGGGTACGGGCATTGTCCACCAGGTTAATCTGGAATATCTGGCCACCCTGGTCCACGAGCGCGAAACCGCCGACGGAACGCTGCTCTACCCGGATTCTCTGGTCGGAACCGATTCTCACACCACCATGATCGACGGACTTGGCGTTGTCGGATGGGGTGTCGGCGGCATTGAGGCGGAAGCCTGCATGCTCGGACAGCCATTGTATCTCAATCTGCCGGAAGTCATCGGCGTTCGTGTCAGCGGAACCTTGCAGACCGGCGTCACGGCAACCGACCTCGCGCTGTTTGTTACGCAGATGCTGCGCCGGGAAGGCGTTGTCGGGAAAATCGTCGAGTTCTTCGGTCCGGGAATTGCCGGGATGAGTCTGCCGGACCGGGCGACCATCGCCAATATGTCACCTGAATATGGTGCGACCATGGGGTATTTCCCGGTCGATAAGGAAAGCCTGAACTATCTGAGACAGACCGGACGCGATGAGCGGCTGGTCGCCACCGCCGAAGCCTATTACCGGGCCCAGCAGCTGCTGATGCTGCCGGAGAATCCTGAGCCTTCCTATACAAAAGTTCTTTCACTTGACCTGGATCTGATCCAGGCCAGCCTGGCCGGACCGAAACGTCCGCAGGACCGGATCAATCTGGCCGATGTCCAGGCCTCGTTCAGCCGTGATCTGAGCCGTCCGGCCAGCGACGGCGGTTTCGCGGCCGATCCAGGAGAAACCGTCCAGGTTCAGCTCGATGATGAAACCGTCACGCTGCGGCAGGGATCGGTCGTCATCGCGGCGATCACCAGTTGTACCAACACCTCCAACCCCAGCGTCATGATCGGTGCCGGCCTGATCGCCAAAAAAGCGACGCAACTCGGTCTGAAACCACCGGCTTATGTCAAAACCAGCCTGACTCCGGGCTCACAGGTCGTCACCGAATATCTGAATCAGGCCGGCCTGATTGAACCGCTGGAAGCCTTGGGCTTTCATATCGTCGGATATGGCTGCTGCACCTGCATCGGCAACAGCGGCCCGCTCCATCCGGCCATCGAAGCGGCGATTGAAGCCCAGGATCTGACCGTCGCGGGTGTCCTCAGCGGCAATCGGAATTTTGAGGGACGGATTCATCCGCTGGTCAAGGCCAATTATCTGGCGTCCCCCATGCTGGTCATCGCCTATGCGCTGGCGGGGACCGTCGATATCAATCTGATCACTGATCCTCTGGGTACAGACGCGGCCGGCCGGCCGATCTATCTGAGCGACCTGTGGCCGGACCCGGACACCCTGAACGAGACGATCCGTTCGTCGCTCAACCCGGAGATGTTCCGGACGATCTATCGCGATGTCTTCACCGGGCCGGACCGCTGGAACCAGTTGGACGCACCGATTGGCGACCTGTATGCCTGGGACGATCACTCTACCTATATCCAGGAACCGCCGTTTTTCACGGGACTGGCCGACCATCAGCCGGTGTTCCAGCCGTTCTCACAGGCTCGTATTCTGGCCTTGCTTGGCGACACGGTCACAACCGACCATATTTCTCCGGCCGGGGCAATCTCCAGAGAA
>RZZF01000210.1 GCA_009929975.1 Clostridia bacterium | reverse complement strand
CAATGTACCTGTCGCTTGTCGGTACTTTCGCATAGCGAAAGTACCTTACCTCACTGTGACAGCTCGGTTAGCAGGTCGGTACTGCGGCGGAGGAACTCTGCCATATCGTCGGCGGTCAGTGAGCCGTGGCCGAGACGGGCCAGGTCATAGACATGGCGGGCCAGGTGGCTGGCCTGTTCTTCCTTGCCGGGTACTTCCGCCAACGCGAGCAGGCGGCTGATCAGCGGCTGGTCCTCATTGACAACCAGAGTCTGCTGCAGCGGGAACAGGCTGTCGATATCCATGCCGTCATCGCCGTCGCTCTTCATCTGCTCAAACTGCTTGCGCATTTCCTGCATGCGGCGGGATTCTTCGGATTCGGCGATCATCGCCGGCAGGGATTTCTCACCGAGCCGCTGCATCTTGACTTCGAGCTTGTCATTGGCGGTCGCTTTGCGGAACAGGGCCTGCACGGCCTCGAGCCGGTCGGAACTGCCTTCTTCGCCGCCCAGTTCGGCGTCGACACGCTTGAACTTCTTGCCGTTTTGCTTGTACTCGAAGAAGGACATGAAGTGGTTGTCGATGTCATGGTCCATGACCAGGACATCCAGTCCGCGCTCACGCGCCATGCGCACATAGGCGACCTGCTGCTTCGCGTCCGGGGTATAAAGCAGGGTGTCGCCGAGATCAGCGATTGTCTTGTGCTCGCCATCAACAGTCTTGAACAGGGCGATATCCTTGACGCGGTCATAGAATTTCTCATCGCGCATCATGCCGTATTTGACGAAGACACCGATATCCTGCCAGTATTTCTCATACTGCTCGCGCTGGTCCTTGAACAGGCTGTTCAGGCGATCGGCGACCTTGCGCACGATATGGGTCGAGAGTTTGCTGACATAGGCGTCGTTCTGCAGGAAGCTGCGCGAGACATTGAGCGGCAGATCCGGGCAGTCGATCGTCCCTTTAAGCAGGAACAGGAACTCGGGAATGATCTCCTTGATGTTGTCGGCGACGAACACCTGGTTATAGAAGATCTTGATCCGTCCTTCGAGGGATTCATAGAGATTGTCCGTCTTGGGGAAATAGAGAATTCCCTGCAGACGGAAGGGATAATCGAGATTGAGATGGACCCAGAACAGCGGATCACGGTAGTCCTGGAACGCCTTGTGGTAGAAGCTCTTGTATTCTTCATCGGTGCACTCGCTCGGTTTTTTCAGCCAGAGCGGTGTCGTATCGTTGATCGGACCGGGCTCGGGGCGGCCGGCCGCGTCAGCGAGCGCTTTCTGCTCGGCGGCGTCCTCATCCTCACCCTTCTCCTTCGCGTCCTTGCGGGCTTTCTTTGCCGCTTCTTTGGCGTCTTTTTCCGCCTGCTCATGCCGTTTTTGGTCGGCGATGACATCGCTGAAATAAATCGGATACGCCATGAAGCCGCAGTATTTGTCGAGGATCTCACGCAGCTTGGCACCGTCGATAAACTCGCGGCCTTCTTCCGACAGGGTCAGGGTGATCCGGCTGCCGCGGGCCGCGCGGTCGCAATCGCCCATCTCATAGGCCATGCCGTCGTCACTTTCCCAACTGGCGGCTGCCGCGCCTGCCTGGAAGGACAGGGTTTCGATGCGCACGCGGTCGGAGACCATGAACGCGGAATAGAAGCCAAGGCCGAAATGGCCGATGATGCCTTCCGTCTCGGCGCCCTTGTCTTTGTATTTCTCGACGAAGTCCATCACACCGGAAAAGGCGATCTGGTTGATGTATTTGCGGATCTCTTCCGCCGTCATGCCGATGCCGTTGTCCTCGATCACCAGCGTACCGGCGTCACTGTCATACTCAACACTGATCTTCGGCTGATCGCCGTCCGGCCGCGTGAACTCACCGAGCGCTTCCAGCCGTTCCAGCTTGGCGATGGCATCCGCGGCATTGGACACGAGCTCGCGCAGGAAAATATCCCGATCCGAATAGAGCCATTTGCGGATAATTGGAAAAATATTTTCCGTATTGACTGAAATCTGTCCTTTTTCCTTGTTCATTGGTATTACCTCCCCGGGGGACAGGCCCCTTGTTGTTTATTTTGCGGACACGGGCGGCAGGATCATCCCTGCGCGTCCGGTCCGGGACTGACAATTAAAGATCGCAGCTGGCCGGATCTTTGTCGTCGCGCCGCTGGCAGATATACTCGGCGACGATGCGCTGGTACGCTTCATCGATCGCCTGAAGCAGCGGATGGTCGGCGGAGTCAAGCCGGATCTGTTCAACTGCCGAGACGGCCAGGACATCAATCGGTGATCCGGTGATGAACGCGGCGTCCACCCGGCCGGCCCGGATATCCTCAAAGGTGATCATCTTCTCCTCGAGGACCGCGCCGGCAGCTTTGATCGCCGCGGTGACATACTGCCGGGTAATGCCGATCAGGATGCGTGAATCCGGCGCGCTCAGCACCCGGTCGCCCTGGATGAAAAAGAGGTTGGAGCGTGAGCCTTCGGTGAGAAAGCCCTGCCGGTCGGCCAGGAGCAGCTCGAAATAGCCGCCATAGGGTCCGCCCTCGGCAAAGCGGCGGGCGACGGCGGTCTTGTAGTCGGAGCGGATCACCTTGATATTGGGGTCTTCCCGCTCCCACTCGAGCAGTCCAGTCAGGATGCCGTTGAGCCGGGTCGCCTCATCCGGATAATAGGACGGGATCAGATGGATCACCCGCTGGTCCGCGGTCAGGATCAGGCGCAGATTGGCCGGTCCGGCGGCGGCCCGGACCAGGGCGCGGCATTCATCATAAAGGGTGTCCGGCACCGTGCAGCGCTCACCGGCCGAGCGTTTGAGCCTGGCCAGGTGATCCTCCCAGAACAGCGGAATGCCGTCTTCGAGCCGGACAACTTCGTAGATCATCGACGCGTCGGTCGGTTCAAACAACGGCCGGCAGGCATCGTCGCGCGCGTTGACCAGCCGGCCCTGCCAGCTGATTGTCTGTCCGAGAATCTCATCAATGATTGGATATGGCACAGGCACCCTCCTGACGTATCATAACAGCAAATGACATTATAACATGAAACCGCGCCATCCGGAACGCCGGATAGCGCGGTCAAACTGATGTTTCATCTGAGGCATCGGTCAGGCAAACGAACGGCCGTTCAGTCTGTCAGCCAGATCTGGCGCAGCGCCTGCAGGCTCTCGCTGACCCGGTCCGGTGCCGGTCCGCCGATCGTGCGGCGGCGCCGGACACAGGCCTCCAGGCTGATCGCGTCATAGATATCCTCGTTGATCAGGTCGGAAAACCGGCGCAGCGTGGCCAGGTCAAGGTCTTCCAGCGCGCAGCGCTGTTCGAGACAATGGGCGACAAGACGGCCGGACACCTCATGGGCGCTGCGGAACGGCAGGCCCTGGCGCACCAGGTAATCGGCCAGATCGGTCGCGTTGGTAAAGCCGCCGGCAGCCGCTTCGGCCATCCGCCCGGGATGGACGGTCATCGTGCGCAGCAGGCCGCTGAACGCGGGCAGGCAGAGGTGGACGGTATCGAGGGCGTCGAAGATCGCTTCCTTGTCTTCCTGCATGTCCTTGTTATAGGCCAGCGGCAGCCCCTTCATCATGGTCAGCAGGGTCTGCAGGCCGCCGAAGACGCGGCCGGTCTTGCCGCGGACCAGTTCCGCGACATCGGGGTTTTTCTTCTGCGGCATGATGCTGCTGCCGGTGCTGTAGGCGTCATCGAGTGTGATGAAAGCAAACTCCTGGCTGGCCCAGAGGATCACCTCTTCGGCCAGACGCGACAGATGCGTCATGATCAGCGCGAGGCAGCCGGCCAGCTCGATGACGAAATCGCGGTCAGACACGCCGTCCAGACTGTTCATGC
>RZZF01000209.1 GCA_009929975.1 Clostridia bacterium | reverse complement strand
GAGCATGAGTGCCTGTTCAACCAGCGGTCGCTGGCTGTCCATCATATCCTGAAGCTGGCGCACGGCCAGTGATATACCGGTCATTGAGTTGCCGATCAGCATCCCGGCGAGTGGAATGAAATAACGCGGATCGTACCATGGCCGCAGGCGGATCACCGCGAACAGGAAAAACAGCAGGCAGGACAGCGTGCCGGCGACCATTGCCAGGGCGATGACTTTTTTCAGTGAAGCCGGTGCTTTGCGGGCCTGCCGTCTGATGACCGTGGCGATCGCGAACCCTTCCATCAGGAGGATCACCAGAATTGTCAGGGCAGGATGAGGATGGCCAAACAGAAGATTGAGGACATATCCGGTCAGGATCAGCTGCAATGTCATACGGACCGAAGCAAGCAGGATGTCCTTTTCCCGCCGGATGCCGCGACGGCGGACAATGAACAGCACAATGACAATGAAACTATAAGCCAGAGCAACCTGCCAGATTGACAGTGTAATGATATCATTCATGCCCGACACCTTCCTTTTCCGGCTGGACCCGGCCTTCATCCGTGACACGAATGATCCGATCTGAATAGGTCTGTGCGACCTGAGATGAATGCGTGACCATGATCAGTGTCTTCTGCTTTTCCCGCGCGAATCGGGAAAGAATCTGGAAAATCAAGTCTTCTGTTGACTCGTCAAGCGCTGATGATGGCTCGTCCAGCAAGTAGACCGGGGCATCGAGAAGCAGTACACGGCCGAGTGCCAGACGCTGCATCTCGCCGCCGGACAGGCGGTCAACGGGATCATCCAGTTTCTTGCCAAGGCTCAGCCGAGGCAGCAGATCTGTCAGTTCCTGATCCGGTGCGTCTGGCCGATGCTGCATCCTGAACCCAAGATTCAGATTGTCACGGACCGTTCCGGGAAAGGGCAGCGGGTTTTGCGGCAGCATGATGACGCTGCGCCGGTGCGTGACGGAATCGATCGACTCAAGCACCTGGTCCTGATACAGGATCCGGCCGGATGTCGGGGAAATCATCTTATTGAGCAGCCGGAGAATGGTTGTTTTTCCACTGCCGCTGGGACCGACAAACGTAGTGATTTTTCCTTCAGGGATCTGAAGGTCGGGGATGTCGAGAATCCCGCGATAGCGCACGCGTTCGAAGACAAACATAAAACCCTCCTGCAATGACCTGATGTAAGAATTGAAACACAAACGGTCACTTTTTTCCATGACCGTCCATTCGCGGCCGGCGATTGCCTGGAAACCGAATCAACGGTAGAATAGAGGGTGTCATATTGAATACAGGGGACGTTGTGATCCGTCAGCCGTGGCCCTGAGATAACGCAAGGAGGACAGGCAATGAGTTTGATTCAATTCGCGATCAAGATGGAAAAAGATGGTGAAGCATATTATGAGAAACAGGTTGAACAATTCAAAGGTCAACCGATCGCCAGAGTGTTCGGGTTTCTCGCCGAAGCTGAAAGAAAGCACGCCGCGCTGCTGGCCAGCTGCGACGCCGGCCAACCAGTTGAATATGAGGATCCTGCACTGAACAAGGCCCGTCATGTCTTCAGCGACCTGAAGAACTACCGGGTCGATGAGACGGCGGCGCCGCGTCAGCTGGAAGTCTACCGCTACGCGATGGAGATTGAGCAGAAAAGTATTGATCTGTATCGCAAACTTCGTACGGACAGCGGTCAGGACGCACAGCGGGAACTGCTGGATTTCCTGGTTGAGCAGGAAGAAGATCATTATGCGCTTTTCGAACAGCTGACTGAACTTGTGGAACGTCCGGAAGCCTGGGTTGAAGACGCTGAATTCGGCCAGAGGGAAGACTACTGATATGAAGCTGGTTGTTCTGGACGGACATACACTGAATCCGGGAGATCTGGACTGGCAGCCGCTGGCTGCGCTCGGTGATCTGACCGTTTACCCACGGACATCTCCGGACGTCATTGTAGAACGGATCGGCGATGCCGACATCATCCTGACGAATAAGACACCGATCAGCGCCGGGACACTTGAACACTGCCCGAATCTGCGCTATATCGGAGTTCTGGCCACCGGATTCAATATCATTGACACCCGGGCGGCGGCAGCCCGGGGCATTGTCGTGACGAATATCCCCGGGTATAGTACGCAGGCCGTGGCACAGATGACATTCGCTTTGATTCTTGAACTTTGCAACCACGTTCAGAAGCACAGCGATTCGGTTATGCGCGGCGACTGGAACCGGGCAGAGGATTTTTGCTACTGGAACGAACCGCTGACTGAGCTGGCAGGCATGACCTTGGGTCTGATCGGTTTCGGCCAGATCGGACGCCAGGTCGCACGACTGGCCGCAGCGTTTGATTTACGTGTTCTGGCGGCTGTCCGCGATCCGGCGGCTGTTTCAGATGCCGGATCAGTTGAATTGACTGATTTGCCGACTGTGATTCGCCAAGCCGATATTATTTCGCTGCATGTCCCGCAGACCGAGGAAACGACTGGGATGATCAACGCGGAACGACTGTCCCGGATGAAGCGGGGAGCCTGGCTGATCAACACCGCCCGCGGCGGTCTCATTGAGGATATCGCGGTTCGGGACGCGCTGGTCAGCGGCCAGCTCGGCGCCTATGCTGCGGATGTTCTGTCCATTGAACCCATGCCGGAGGAACATCCTCTGACCGGAGCACCGAATCTGCTGCTGACCCCGCATATCGCCTGGGCTCCGCAGCAGACCCGCCGCCGGCTGATGCAGATCGCGGCAGATAATATCAAGGCCTATCGTCACGGCCGCATTCAAAACCAGGTGAACTGATTCCGTCAGAAGATACCACTGTCATCTGAACTGATCATGGCCCCGCCGGCGGCGGGGCCTTTTTTGCCTGAAAATACTGAAAATGAATTATCTGATAGATCAATCAGAATATGCGGCCAGATATACATCTATCTATATATAGCATAAAAAACATCGGATTAATAAAACCATAACTGATAAAATGCATAAATATCAACATTGTAATGTTCAAATTTTATGCTATTATCATAGGTAGCAGCTTGTCTCACATCACTTGTCTCAAAATCCTGACTTTCATAGGGATGATTAACTGCTTCGGCTGATGTTTTCAGAAATCGCTTTCCAGAACTCCAACAGGAGGTTAAGCATGTTTCTGTCGACTAGTTCACGATCCGGCGATATCATCAACCTGCGGACCCGGCAGGGATGGCGTCTGCTGGGCAAACTGATCTGGAAATACAAATGGGTCTATCTGCTCATGTTATTTCCTGGAATCGGCTTGACGATTCTGTTCCGCTATCTGCCACTTCCCGGTATCCTGCTCTCATTCAAGACGTTCAAACCTGTCTTCGGCGGACAGGCCGGCCTGTTCGGATTTCTTGAGGCCAGCCCGTGGGTCGGGTTCCAGCACTTTGAGCGAATGATGCAGGAGCGCGATTTCTGGATCGCGGTACGAAATACGATTGTCATATCGATCTATAAACTGATCGTTGGATTTCCGTATCCGATCATACTGGCCCTGATGATCAGCGAGATCAAATTCCGCCGGACCAAGCGTACCCTTCAGACGATCTATACATTCCCGCATTTCTTGTCCTGGGTCGTCGTTGCCGGCATCATTCTCAACCTGCTCGGTGATTCCGGTGCCGTTAAGAAGGTTGTCGTGTATTTTGATCCGTCGATGCAGGATCGCTGGAATGTATTATACAGTTCAGCGTATTTCCGATCCCTTCTGGTTGGATTTGATATCTGGAAATCCGGCGGCTGGGGCACGATCCTATACCTGGCGGCGATCACCGGTATTGATCCGTCATTGACTGAAGCGGCGACGATTGACGG
>RZZF01000208.1 GCA_009929975.1 Clostridia bacterium | reverse complement strand
GATCAGACTGACCCATCGACAGCGGAGACCGATCCCGCACCTGCGGGGTCAACTCAGACCGACAAGCATTTTTCACTGGTGGAAGCTGCTTCCCGCCGTGATGAGAACAAGCAGACCCTGTCGGTAATGGAAATCGCGGAACAGGGGAAAGCCGCTGTTGTCGCGATTACGACCCAGATGACCGTCACCGATTTCTTCGGCCAGGTCGGTCGTGTTCCGTCCGCGGGATCCGGATTCATCATCACCGATGACGGATATATCGTGACGAATAACCATGTGGTCAGAGGGGCCGTGTCAATCACGGTTGTCCTCGACCAGGGTGATGCCTATGAGGCCCGTTTGGTCGGAACCGATCAAAATAACGATATCGCGGTTCTGAAAATTGAAGCCGATCATCTGCCGACAGTCTTCCTCGGCGATTCCGCTGATGTCCAGGTGGGTGAGCTGGCGGTCGCGATCGGCAACCCGCTGGGAGAACTGAGCAATACGGTAACGGCGGGTGTTATCAGCGGACTCGATCGTGAAATTACGATTGACGGACAGACACTTCGTCTTCTGCAGACCGATGCCGCGATTAATTCCGGTAATTCCGGCGGAGCGTTGTTCAACTCATTTGGCGAAGTGATCGGCATCAATACGGCGAAAAGCAGCGGAACCGGCATTGAGGGCCTGGGCTTCGCGATACCGATCTCTCACGCAGCTCCTATCATCGAAAGCCTGATTCAGAACGGCTATGTAGCGGGGCGGCCGAAAATCGGCATCTCAACCCGTGAGATCTCAGCGCAGATGGCCGAATACTATGATCTGGTGGAAGGCGTATTGGTCGCTTTCGTGGAACCTGGCAGTTCGGCTGATGAGGCCGGCGTACGGCGCGGAGATATCGTGATCAAGACCAATGGCATTGAGACACTGACGACTGACAAGATCAATGAAATCAAGAACCAGCTGCAGCCCGGTGACGAACTGGTTTTGACGGTTGTCCGCGATGGAGAGACGCTGGAACTGACACTCGTTCTCAAGGAAGATGTTCCGGCCGAGGTCAAGCCGGCGACCTATCGATCGGGATCCGGGATTGAAGAAGAAACCTGACCGCAACCATCCGGTTTGTTTAATGGAGACTGCCCGGCGATCTGTCCGGGCAGTCTCTTCTTAATTGTCGACCAACAGCCGTTCATGATACAATAATGGGCAGCACAGGCCGCGGCGCTGCGGCCCGGCGATTCATCGCAGACCTGGGGGCATCGTTATGACGAGACATTTCCGGTTTCGCAAGGATATCATTCTGTCCATCATCATTGCCGTGATTTTCGGTGTTGGTCTGTATTACCTGCATCATTTCATCAATCTGCAGCCACAGCTGGCTGATTCAGCCTTCATGATCTGGTCTCTGCGCCTCCTGTTGCTGATTTATGTCCTGCTGGTGCTGGTCACCTTACGCCATACGATGTCGACCTATGATCTTGAGCGGTTTGATCCCGGCAATCGGGCCAGCCTGCGCCGTCTGATGCGCAAATTCAACTATCGCCTGCCGCGCGGTCCTCTGGACACGGGCCGCCTGATTCGTTCTTTTGAGCTGCGCCTGATCAGGGCCGGTTTCCAGATGGAGTTTGAGGACAGCATCTCAGGCCGTGTTTATGCCCGGACGCGTTCGGCCGGTTTGCTCGCACGTGCGAAAACTGACCGGATCATGATCAAGAAGCACGACGGGCTCAATATTCTGCTGGTTGACCAGATGCTGCAGGACTGCATCCGTTTCGTGCGCAGCCTCAACCGTCGACCCTCGCGCCGGAACTGCCTGGTGATCATCACCGATACACCAGATGCCGACGATACCGCTTCAGCGGCGGTCGGAGTTGTTAATTTCCTTGGCAAACTGGGCTTCGGCACACTCAGCCCGCTGCTGCTGTCCGGACGACACCAGCGCTTGTTCTATCCGGCTGACCGAACCATTCTGCCCTTGAGCCATCGCCTGTTTCAGGATCGTATCCGGCATCTGCTGGTTCAGGCGGTCCGGGAGCAGAAAAAAAACAGGCGGCCGGCTCAGAGCCAGCCGCCTGCAGAGAAAACACAACAGCCAGTCAACAACAGGCCCTGAGCCGTCAGACTTTTCCGCCGTAATGGTCGGGAATGAATTTCTGATGTTCAAGCGGTGGCCGGACATAGCCCGTGTCAGGCTGGCGCGGCGGCAGCTTGATCGGCTCTGGTGTCAGATCCTCATAGGGGATCTGCTTGAGCAGATGACGCATGCAATTGAGCCGGGCATGCTTCTTGATATCAGCGTTCACGACATACCAGGGAGAGGTCTCGGTATCAGTATGGGCGAACATGATATCCTTGGCTTTCGAATACTCAATCCAGCGGCTGCGTGACTCCAGATCCATCGGACTAAGCTTCCATCGTTTGGCCGGATCTGCCAGGCGATCCTGAAAACGATGTTCCTGTTCTTCATCCGACACGGAAAACCAGTATTTGATCAGGATGATCCCGGAACGGATCAGCATGTTCTCAAACTCCGGGCAGGTGCGGAGAAATTCCTGATATTCATCATCCGTACAGAAACCCATGACCTTCTCAACACCGGCTCGGTTGTACCAGCTGCGGTCAAACAAAACCATTTCGCCTGCTGAAGGCAGTCGATCGATATACCGTTGGAAATACCATTGCGATTCTTCCTTTTCGGTCGGTTTCCCCAGGGCTTCGATCCGGCAGATGCGCGGATTCAGGCTCTCACTGATCCGCTTGATCACGCCGCCCTTGCCTGCCGCGTCGCGTCCCTCAAATATGACGACGAACTTCAGGCCGCGTGTCTTGATCCATTCCTGCAGTTTTACCAGCTCAAGTTGCAAACGATACAGTTCTTTCTCGTAGAATTTCTTCCGGATGACTTTCTGCTCAATTCCATCGATGGTTTTGATCTTATAGCGTTTGTCTTTATCAGAAGCCATGGTGAACTCCTTTGCGCGTGGTATCAGACCAGTGGCTGGTCCGACCGGGTGAATCAGCGCGATTGACCCGGCAGCGGATGGTCGAAGTGGACATCAAGCTGGGGAAAGGGAATTGAAATGCCGTTGGCGTCAAATGACTTCTTGACGGTCTCCAGTACATCGAAGTAATTGTTCCAGTACTCGGAGGCATCGCACCAGAACCTGAGGACGAAGATCAGGGCGTTGTCCCCATGCGATTCCAGGCGGCAGAACGGCTCAGGTTCCTGATCGACCAGCTCACGGCTGTTGACGATATCAAGAATGATCCGTATAACCTGATCGATATCAGCCTCATAGCTGGTGGAAAATTTCATGTCGACCCGCCGTTTTTCCTCGACGGAGAAATTGGTGATCGCCGCGTTTGTCAGGTTGCCGTTGGGCAGCGTGATCCGACGATTATCAAATGTCTTGAGGATGGTGTAGAAAATGTTGATCTCCAACACAATTCCCATGCCGTCCTTGGTGTCAATGACATCTCCGACACGGAAAGGCTTGAAAATAAGGATCATCAGGCCGCCGGCCAGGTTGCCGAGCGCACCCTGCAGAGCCAGCCCGATGGCCAGTCCGGCAGATGCCAGAATCGCGACAACCGAGGTCATCGGCACGCCCAGCAAAGTTACCGCTGAAATCACCAGCAGCACTTTGAGAGCGATTGACGCGAAACTGCGGATAAACGAGCGTGCGCCGGGATCGATTTTATTGAACCCTTTTGATTTGCTGACCAGGCGCATGATGTGACGGATCAGCCAGAAGCCGATCACGAGGAGGACAATGGCCAGAACCAGCTTGATTCCGGCGTTGGTTGCGAATTGTTTGATTTGCTGCCAAATTTCCTGCATAAGAATCCTTTCGCTACTGACTGACATCAGCGGGACAGGTCACCGCGGACCGTCGGTCGGATGTGATGAATGTCGTTCAATC
>RZZF01000207.1 GCA_009929975.1 Clostridia bacterium | reverse complement strand
GTCCAGGCTGCAGTGTGGCCGGAATGTACAGGCCGTCATCAGCCCAGGGAACATCCGGAAACTGATCGGCTGAGACCCCGGTCAGGTCAACCAGCAGCCGGCGCAGATCATCCCGGCTGATCTTCAGGCTGTTCGCCCGCAGACCCGAGGCCGAAGGCTGATCAAGCGACTGCCAGAACGCATCCGCGTCTGACGGGGCCATCCAGTCTGAGAACAGCTGATTCATCTCTGCTGTGAATGCTTCAGGAAAACGCATGAAAGCTCCTATAATGATAGAAAATCACAAATCTGATAGACCAGCCGTTTGATGGTATCACGCTCAAAGGGTGACTGGAGTCCTGCCTGGCGCAGCAGTTCAGGAAGATCTGTCTGACCGCCCGCGGCACACAGCTGATCATAAATGGCGAGTGCCTGACCGCGCTGGATGCGGGACTGGTGCCACAGATCAAGCGCGCTTAGCTGGCCCGTCACCTTGCTGATCGATGAAAAGGGCCGGTTGACCATCAGCGCCTGCATCGTCCAGGGGAAGACCAATTCAGGCTGAACATCCTCCGCCGCCAGCAGATCCGGCTGATAGACCGCCATGAGTTCCTGCCATATCTGACTGCGCCGGGCCGCTGGCAGATCCGGTTCCGCATAAATCCGGTACTCAAATTCATCCACCATGCAGTCGGCCGGTACCTGGAGCAGCGCCCTGGTCATATGCAGCATGGTAACTGTCTCAGCCTCCCGGCCGAATAAGCGGTCCAGATAGGGGTGGCTGAGCATTTCCATCGCCATGGCATGAAGTTCAGCGGCATCCGCTGTCGGAAGATGCATCCTGCGCACGGACATCCCGGACAGGCTGCGCCATGCGGCATGGGCATGCCCGGACTCATGCAGCAGTGAAAAAATATCCTGCAGTGTCCGGCAGCCATTGATCTGGATAAACGGAACACCCGCCTCATAAATCATTCGGCAGGATGGGTCTCCCCGCTTACCGGGACGCTCCTGCCAGTCAACATAGCCGGCTTCGAGCAGTGTCTGCAGCAGCGACGGGTGCTGGCCGGTCAGATCAGCGGCCAGCGCGGCCACCAGGGTCGGCAGATTCTCATTCATACGATCAGTTTGCGGATCACCGTCCGGGAACATCATCATCAGATCCCAGGGAGCCAGATGGTCCAGCCCGAGCCGGCGGCGCTGCAGGCGGCGGATTTCCCGGGTCAGCGGCACAATATAGGTGCGGACCAGTTCGCGCAGTCCGGCCATGTCGCCGCTGCGGTTTCCGGACCGCTGCAGGCGGCGGGCCGCGACCGGGACAAAACTGTTGAACCCCAGTTTGCGTGATAGACCGGTTCTCACCTTGATCAGCTGATCCATGATCCGGTCCAGCTCATCCTGATGCGAAACATACCAGTCCGTACCGGCCTGCCAGGCCAGCTGACGGGTCGGCCGATCAGCTGAAACAAGCAGCCGCTGAACATCGGATAACGGCAGGGTTTGACTGTCCAGATGAATGACCGCGCGCGAAATGATCTGCTGGTACTGCCCGATCAGGCGTTGTTCATCGATCAGTTCCTGCGTCACAGACGGCTGAATCGTTTCAATCAGCTGGGCCGAGACTTCAAAAACGCGTTCACCGAAGCGCTCGGCCAGCGCGTCACGGAAGCGGGTTGCCGCCATGGCCTGATAAAAGGCCTGTTCCATCAGCGCGACCTCTGCCGCGGACCGTTGGAAGAAGAGCAGTTCCTCGCGCATGTCCTTACCACTGGTCTGCAGATCAAAGAGAATTCCGGCCAGCGTCTCCGAACTGTGATACTCGAGCGATACCGCCTGGGCTTCTTCAACCGCATGGATCGCGGACTCCGGCTTCATTGCCAGCCGCATGCGCAGACGGGCCCGCCGGTAGCGTTCCGCAATCGAATGTAAATCAGGTCTCTGGTAGGTCAGACTGTGAAAAGGCTGTACACGCAATGGAGGCATTCGCTCACATCCGTTCGACAACATCAATGCCGACCAGTTCCAGTCCTTCCCGGATGGTCCGGCAGACAACCTGGACAAGCAGCAGACGGGCGTCACGAAGCTCAGGCTGTTCAGTTCTCAGAATCGGTGTCTGGTTATAGTATTTGTTGAAAGCCCTGGCGACCGCCGTGACCTGCCGAATCACCAGATAAGGTTCATAGGCTTCAGCCGCCCGGCGCACTGAGTCACTGAATCCATCGATCAATTTGAGAATGGCGAACTCATCATCGCCTGTCAGAGATTCGGCCAGTTGATCGGGCAGCACCGGGGGAAGGTTCTCACGGCCGGCTTTGCGCAGAATACTGCGGGCTCTGGCATAGGTGTACTGGACATAGGGGGCCGAGTCGCCTTCAAAATCGAGCATTTCATCCCAGGAGAAGACAATATCCCGTTCCCGTCCGTTTTTCATGAAGGTATAGAGAATCGCGCCGATGCCGATTTTCTCAGCAATCTGGCGCATGTCAGATTCATTCATATCACCCTGGCGCAGCTGATCATTTTTACGGATGATCTCCAGCGTCTTCTCCACACTTTCATTGAGCAGATCCTCAAGAAAGATCACATCGCCGCTTCGCGTGGATAGCTTGCGGTCCGCGAACTTGACCAGTCCGAATCCGACATGGACACAATGATCCGCTGCCGCGACGCCGGCCTTCTTCAGGACTGAGAAAACCTGGCGGAAATGCAGCGCCTGCGGCAGGCCCACCACATAGATATTCCGGTCGAAATGCCAGGTCTTTTCCCGGAATAGCACCGCTGCCAGATCCCGGGAAGCGTAAATGGTCGTTCCGTCTGATTTGACGATGATGCACGGCGGCAGATCATACTCATCCAGCATGACCACCTGGGCACCGTCACTTTCAATCAGCAGATTCTTTTCATTGAGCAGCGCGACAACGTCATCGATCTGATCAGAATAGAAACTCTCGCCATAGTCAAAATCAAAGGTAACACCCAGCCGCCGGTAGACACGATCGAACGAAATCAGGCTCAGATCGCGGAACGACTGCCACAGAGCGGTTTCCTCCGCTTCACCGGCCTCGAGGCGGCGGAAGGCCTCACGGGCATCCTGCTCCAGCTCCGGCTGGTCTTTGGCCTCCTCATGAAACTTGACATAAATACGAAGCAGTTCCGGAATCGGGTCTTCCTGCAGCGCGGCCTGGCTGCCCCACAGCCGGTAGGCAACGATCAATTTGCCGAACTGGGTGCCATAATCACCGAGATGATTCATCCGGACCGTACGGTAGCCGAGACGATCGTAAATCCTGGACAACGCGTGGCCGAGGATCGTGGTAAACGCGTGGCCGACATGAAACGGTTTCGCGATATTCGGTGAGGAATACTCGATGATCACCGTCTGCCCCTGGCCTTCGTCTGAGCTCCCGAGTGGCCGGCGATCTTCGAACAGACGGCTGAGTACCTGATGGCTGTATGCGCCGCGGTCAAGAAAGAAATTCAGATAACCGTTGACGGCATCGATCCGGTCAAGCCAGTCCAGCTCCGTTTCTGCCTGCGCGGCCAGATCGGCCGCGATTTTCGGCGGGGCCTGTCGCATCACCCGGGCAAGACGGAAACAGGGAAAGGCATAATCGCCCAGCTTGTCCAATTCGACGGTTTGAATGAAATTGGGATCGCCATTGGATTCAGTGCCGCCGGGAACCGCGCCGTCTGGCTGCTGCATATCTATCCATAGCCTCAGGCTCCAGTAGGCTTCATCAAGAATATCTGGTATGCCATTGCCGCTTTCCGGCAGGTTTAACTGGCCGTCGGTAAATTTTTGCGGGGCCATTTCATAGGCCTCCAACAACGTTTGTGCTACATCGATATGTGAGCGCGGGTTGTAGTCGCCGGCATCATGGTGGCCGCCATAGGCCAGGATGAGGTTGCTGCGTTCGCCCCAGCGG
>RZZF01000206.1 GCA_009929975.1 Clostridia bacterium | reverse complement strand
AATTATGAGTGGACCGAAACATTGATGAAGATGGCCGGTTCACTGATGGACGGCTTGTCGCTGCATTACTATACGGTTCCGGGAGACTGGGAACACAAGGGCAGCGCGACAACGTTCGACCGCGATACCTACTACACCACACTGGCCAAGGCACTGCGTATGGACGAGCTGATCACCGGACACAGCGCGATCATGGATCGCTATGATCCGGAACGCCGTGTCGGTCTGGTCGTTGATGAATGGGGCACCTGGTACGATCCGGAGCCCGGAACCAATCCAGGCCACCTGTACCAGCAAAATACGATGCGGGACGCTCTGGTCGCCGGTCTGACGCTCAATATTTTCAATCAGCATGCCGGGCGTGTCCATATGGCCAATCTGGCACAGACCGTCAATGTTCTGCAGGCTCTGGTCCTGACGGATGAGGAAAAAATGCTGCTGACACCAACTTATCATGTCTTCGACCTGTATCAGGTCCATCAGGGTGCCCGGCGTCTGCCTGCCCAGCTCTCCGGCGACGACGGCTGTGGTCCGGAAACGGCCAGAGTTCCCCAGCTCCAGCAGTCGGCGTCAATTGACGCGGACGGACGCGTTCATCTGAGTCTCTGCCATCTGTCAGACGAGGCGCCTGTCTCTCTGCGGATCGATCTGCGGGGCGGTGCCTATGCGGTGGAATCAGCCTGGATTCTCAGTGATAGCATGACCGCTCACAATACCTTCGATCAGCCGGACCGGGTCCGGCCCCGACCGTATACAGCGATTCATACAGACCAGACCAGCGGGCAGGCAACCCGGCTATCACTGGAAATTCCGCCCTGCGCCGTTTTGCGCCTGACGCTGAGCAGTCTGGGCTGAAAAACCGATTCAGATCCAGTGATCCGCGGCGTCCTGCGCCAGATCATAGAGCCGGCCAAAACGTTCCGCCAGTCGCAGAACAGTCAGTTTTGGCCGGTTTTCTTTGCCGAAAGCGACTGCGTCATAAAGATCCTGACGCGTATAGCCGAGCTGCGAAGCCCGCGTCGGTCCGCCCATCGCCGTGATCAGCGCCTCCGCGCGCGGCAGCAGACCGGCAAAGGATGAGATGACCTCATAACCGAACGCGTTCATCGCGGCGTCCAGACGTATCTTCTGCGCTTCCCAGAGCGCGCCCTGCGGCGGTTCAGGCTCGTTGATCGCCAGAGCGGTCGCCGCCTGTTGCCCATAGACACGCCGGACCTCCTGTGCCCAGCGAGCGGCCGGCAGGATCGGATGCTGTGCCGGCAGAGACCGTTCTTCGAACAGGGACTGATACATTGACAGGCTGATCAGTGTACCCAGGCCGACCTTGTCACCATGCAGGCTCGCGGCCCGGCCGTTTTTCACATCACGCATTTCCAGCAGATGTGAGATCTGGTGGTCCGCACCCGAAGCAGGGCGGGATGTCCCCATCATCTGCATGGCAATCCCGGTCAATGAGAGCGCTGACATCAGCTGATCGCAGGCTTTGGCCCGTCGATCCATCGTCTGGCTGTCGACCTGATCCGGCCGCCAGGCCAGATCTCCGGCCAGGCTCAGGCAATCAGCGACCGCACGGT
Organism: Clostridia bacterium; assembly: GCA_009929975.1. Taxonomy (GTDB): domain Bacteria; phylum Bacillota; class Clostridia; order Saccharofermentanales; family UBA5734; genus SLHU01. The sequence goes on along the minus strand of RZZF01000206.1, from coordinate 2,339 downwards.
CGACCAGACCGGCGATCAGCGGACAGTAAGGCTCGTCTTCCAGATGCCAGGCCAGACGCCAATCAAGCAACGCGACAACTTTGGCCAGCACATCAGCAAAGCCGGCGGCCGTCATCGCAGGGGGTGCCTGGGCCAGAACCTGCGGATCATAGAAGATCGCCTGTGGTGCCACACCGGGAAACGTGCGCTTAAATCCATGGTGCAGCAGCGGGGTTGTCGCGGACGCGTATCCGTCGACTGAGGCCGCTGTCGCGACCGCGATAAAAGGAATTTCAGATACATAACTGAGGTAGCGCGTGATATCCGTTACGGTTCCGCTGCCGCAGGAAATAAGAAAATCCGGTCGATTGGCCAGTCCCATCATCAGCTGGCCCAGCGCGTTTTCATCCGCGTGAAGATGTTCTTCCGCGAACACAAAAGCCGCCGGATGAAAACGGCTCAATTGCTCCGCCAGCGCAGCGCCGGCGGCCGCCTCGGTCCGGCGATCCATGACGATCAGGGCCCGTCCGTCAAATCCGAGCGCCTGAATCAGATCAGCGGCGCAGTCCGCCAGAGGGCTGGCGGCAGTGATCGCCCGGGTCGTAATCGTATGCTGACGGCCACAGGCCGGACAGATCATCGAGCGGCCCAGCCACGACTCCACCGTGGCTTGATCCGTCAGATGACGCCAGCTGCGTGGGTCATACCAGGCGGAAAACTGGTCTTCTTTCAGTTTTGGATCGAGAGAAATGTCCATCTTCATATTTATATACACTTTCTCAATAGAATGGTTTCTGAAATTATATCAGCTGAAGTTGATGTAAAAGAAGCTCTATTTGATGGCCACCATAGGTTTGATAAGCCTTAATGCCAAACAATTCCGCTTGTCTTATATTTTCCGGACGATCATCAAAATAGATGATTTTGTCCGCCTGACAGCGACAGGCGTCAAGCAGGATCTCATAGCAGCGGGGATCCGGCTTGAGGCACCCGATCTCATAGGAGAGCAGACAGCGTTCGAAGTAAGGGCTCAGCTGGTCCCGCTGTTCAACCAGCTGCCAGTGGGCCGGACTTGTGTTGGACAGCATGATCAGCCGATAGCGGCCTTTGAGTTGTGTCAGAAGATCAATCGTCTGCGGATACAAGGTTCCGATGATCCGGTTGAACGCCGCCAGAAAGCCCTCGCGTCCGATCAGCTCGGGATCATCCTGACGCATCCGGTCATAAACCGTCTCGATATCCCGGATGGATCCGCTTTCATAACCGCGGACGGCCGGATGCCGACCCCAGGACTGTAGGCGCAGAAGGCCCGCTTCACTATGTGGATCGAGAGCCGGCCACAGTGAAGCGGCTGTGTCGAGCTGAACAAGGACATTTCCCAGATCAAACACAATAACATCAATATTTTCAGATGGGGAGGGATGATATGTATTGAGACCGGCTTGACGCGTCAAACTCATTCAAGCCTGCCTTTTCCGGCGCAGGAAAACCAGCAGAATGATAAAGAGAAGGACCTGCGGCACGCCATTCAAAAGATAATAAATGATGATTTGCTCTCGCGCTGTTGCCAGTAACAGGTTATAATACAGGATACCCGCAATCAGGGCGGCGATCAGATAACGCCAGGGCAGCAGACGGTCGGTCTTGCCGAAAAGAAGGGCAAGAAGCAGGACAATCAGCGCCACACTCAGGGATGAAAATGCGAAATAGACAAAATCCAATGGAGATCACCTCTGTCTCTGTCAGGCGTTCGTTATACCATGCTGTCAGTATATCACAGGCTTTCCTGCTCCAGACAGCCGGAGCGTCCACACGGCGTCCGCCTTTTTTTGCCCTCGGCTTTCTGATAAGATATGAGTATTGACGATAACGGGGTGGATAATGTAATGGAACAAAATTTTGTCAGTCAAATCTGGCAGAGAACACTGCGGCTGCTTGAAGGCGAGATGTCTGTCATCAGCCTGAATACGTGGATTCTTCCCCTGGTGGCGGTTTCGGCTGAAAAAGACTCCTTTGTTTTGTCTGCTCCGAATGATTTTCACAAAACCTTTGTCGACCAGTATATTCCGCTGATCCGCAATACGATACGCGCCGCGTCTTCTGTTGACTACAATGTTGATATTATTGTCGGCCAGCCGGAACCAAAGGCGTCGATCAGCTCAGAGCCGTATGAACCGGTCTCAGATGTGATCGGACAGAGCCGACTGAACGGCCAGTATACGTTTGAGGCGTTTGTGGTCGGCAGCGGGAACCGTTTTGCGCATGCCGCCTGTGTTGCGGCCGCCCTGCTTTTCGGCGACCGCAATTTCAACCCGCTGTTTCTCTATGGCGGTTCCGGTCTGGGCAAGACACATCTCATG
>RZZF01000205.1 GCA_009929975.1 Clostridia bacterium | reverse complement strand
GACCACCTGTCCGGCGATCGACAGGGGCCGGTCAAACCAGGTATGGAGAATGGGCCCGCTGTAAACTTCTGTATTCAGACAGAGACATCCGGCCTGTTCGACGAGACTGTTCGGCTTGATCTTCAATCCGGGACCGTCCAGATGGGTTCCAATCAGCTGGAATCCATTCATCAAGGCGTCTGTACCGACGGTAAAAGCAAACAACGACGCACCTCCGGCACTGAAGTAACGCCGATCTCCGGCCTGAAGCTCAGAGTCGGGATCATAGAGACTGAATCCACTTCGTTCAAATTCACGCCGCAGATTATCCGCGGCATGATAGGCCGTCGGTGATTGATCAATCAAAGCAAGCAGCCGCTGCGCAGCTGTCAAATTCTGTGTCATATCGGTCACTCCTCGTTTTCATCCATGCCGCAACGATCACGGCACGATTTTATGAACATCATACCGTGAAAGCGATGCACCGGCAATCATGACGGCTCGATATTGATTTGACCGATATGATCCATGCGAAACAACCACTCTATCAGGCTGTTTCCAGCGTTTATTCACAGTCAGTTCACACTTTTCCCATATAATTGAGTTAACCATATTGAGTTTGAATCAATTTGCATACACACATGGCACAGGAGGAGGATAACCTATGTTATTTGGAGACAAGGCAAGCAAAATCGACAAACTGGTCGGCAAGAGAAACAGTGCGAAACTGGTTGCCCTGATCAAAGACAAGAACCCTGATATTCGGATCAAAGCGATCAAGGCTCTGGGTCAAATCGGTGATGACACGTCCATCAATAATCTGACCATTCTCCTGCATGACCAGGATAAGGTCAGCCGCAAGGCCGCGATCGAGTCCATGGGGGAGACCGGCAACGCGGTCGCCAAAACACATCTTCAGTATTACATTGAAAAAGAAGATGATCAGGAACTGGTCAAAGCCGCGCGCAGTTCCATTGCCAAGATTTCTGATGTCATCACACCACGGGATGAAGCATTGATCAGCTGACGAAATTAATTCTTTAATGAAAAAAGGATTGCCGCATGACATGCGGCAATCCTTTTTTGTTATCTATGATGGTGATTAATGACTCATAAACTGAACCGTCCACGGCCCCGCCGCTGGCTGACCGGGCGTCCGAGAACCTCGGACCAGATCATTCCCTGGCGAAGCGGGCTGCGCGACCGATCCAGCAGCATCCGGAAAGTCGATCCGCTTCCCTGAACGGCATGTGGCTGATCAAGCCCGCTGGAGTCGATCGTGTCATCCATTTCTTCATTGACGATGAGGCGTGATTCCATGGTCGAATCAAAGGTCGATGAATCGCTGATCCGGGCGGTGATCCGACCGCTGTCTATTCCTGTTTTTTCTGGCATGCAGAGCCTCCTCCCGATTTATTTATCAACCGGTTTACTGCTGTTGTCCTGACGCTCCGGCTCGGCAATGGCCTTACGCATCTGGGTGTCAGAAATAACATTCTGCATATTGTAGTAATCCATGACACCGAGCTTGCCTTCCCTTAGTGCCGTTGCCATCGCGCGCGGAACTTCCGCCTCAGCCTCAACGACTTTCGCTCTCATCTCGACGACCGACGCTTTCATTTCCTGCTCACGGGCAACGGCCATCGCCCGGCGCTCTTCAGCCTTGGCCTGAGCGATACGCTTATCGGCCTCAGCTTGATCGGTTTGCAGCTGGGCACCGATATTTCGGCCGACATCAACATCAGCGATGTCGATTGAGAGAATTTCAAACGCCGTACCGGAATCGAGACCCTTGGAAAGAACCGCTTTGGAGATGCTGTCAGGATTTTCCAGTACATCTTTATGTGTCGGAGCCGAACCGATCGTTGTGACAATGCCTTCACCGACACGGGCGGTAATCGTGGCCTCTCCGGCACCACCGACCAGACGGTCGATATTGGCGCGAACCGTCACTCTGGCTTTCGCCTTCAGTTCAATGCCATCCTTTGCAATCGCGGCAACCAGCGGTGTTTCGATCACTTTTGGATTGACACTCATCTGAACGGCTTCCAGAACGTTGCGTCCAGCCAGATCAATCGCGGCCGCACGTTCGAAAACCAGTGGGATATCCGCTCTCTGAGCAGCGATCAGGGCATTGACGACACGATCAACGTTGCCGCCGGCGAGAAAATGGGCTTCCAGCATATTGGTGCTGATGTCAAGCCCTGCCTTCGTCGCTTTGATCTGCGGTGCGACAACACTCTTCGGGACAACCCGGCGCAGCCGCATGCCGACCAGATTGAAAATGCTGACTTTGACGCCGGCAGCAGCGGCGGAAATCCACAGGCCAACCGGAACAAAGCTGAAAAACAGGGAGATGACAGCGATAATCGCGGCCAGGATGATGCCATAGATAAGCAGGTCTTCAGGATACAGCATGATGTTCACCTCATTACGTATTAATCTGCCAGCCGGCAGTGGTTCAGGAATCGGATGGCGCCGACGCGGTCATTGAATCAGAACGATCCGGTTCAACAACAATGCGGCTGCCATAGGCGGTGATGATCCGGACCGGAGTGCCCTTCTCGATAAAGCTTCCATTGGTAACGACATCAATCCGGATGCCGTCAAATTCGGCGGTCCCGGCCGGGCGCAGCGACGTGACCGCCTGGCCGCGCAGGCCAATCAGCGCGCGCGGGTCATTCGATGAGGAATAACCATCCTCGCGCCGGGCTGCCGACTGTAAAATCAGTGTGCGGGACAGTTTCCCTTTCCGTGCTGACCGGATCACGATCGTCAAAACGATGGCGACGACGACGAGCAGCAGGAGGAACATGATGAAGGCTTCGAAGAAGGTCTCAGCGGTCAGAATGATCCCCAGAATGATCAGGGCGATTCCGCTGCCGCCGGCAATCCCGAAATCGGGCAGGAAAATCTCTGCGATCAGCAAAATAAGACCAGCGATCAGAATGATCGCCTGCAGTGTGTCAATCTGGTCAACAAAACTGAAGATGTCCCAGAATGAACTGGCTTCACGGGCAAGTACGAGCAATGCCACGGTCATTCCTCCTTTCATTGTGTCTTCTTATTTTACCACATTACGGTCAGGACTGATATCAGAGGATTTATCTGTGGTCAGCCGGAAAAAATTCAGAAACCATCGACGCGGCACCCTCATCTTGTATATAATGGTCAGAACATCCCAATATGCACATTTGTTCACCGGACACAGACAGAGGAGGCTGCGCGTCATGGAAATTACCATCATCTTCATTGTTTACCTGATCGGCATGCTGGCCGTCGGCACTTACTTTTACCGCCGCAACACCAATATCTCTGATTATGTGCTGGGCGGACGGACCCTCAATCCATTTGTCACGTCATTGAGCGCTCAGGCATCGGACATGAGCGGCTGGCTGCTGCTCGGTCTGCCCGGTCTGGCCTATCTTTCGACCGGCGGTTTGCTCGAGGCCACATGGACAGCCGTCGGGCTGGCTGGCGGCACCTATCTGAACTGGCTGCTGGTCGCCAAACGGCTGCGCAATTACACGCAGATCTCCGGTGACGCGATCACACTGCCACAGTATTTTGAGAACCGCTTCCGTGATCGTTCCCATGTTCTGCGCGGCCTGTCTGCCTTTGTCATCCTGCTCTTTTTTCTCTTCTACACATCGTCAGGGTTTGTCGCCGGCGCGAAATTATTCAGCACGGTGTTCGATCTTTCTTATCACACCGCCCTGATCATCGGCGTTCTGGTCATCGTCAGTTATACGTTTCTCGGTGGATTCAAGGCGGTCTGCTGGACCGATCTGTTTCAAGGGCTTCTGATGCTTGCGGCCATCACGATCACCCCGATCATCGCCATGCAGCGTTCAGGCGGCCTGTTCGCGTCGTTCCAGACGGATTTTGCCGATTTTTCTGATTTTGTGACCAATGCTGACGGACAGGCAGTCAGCCCTGT
>RZZF01000204.1 GCA_009929975.1 Clostridia bacterium | reverse complement strand
GGATCATTTCATCCCAGTAGCCCCATTCATGAATCGCGCCGTTTTTCTCACTGTAGGTCAGATCATAGCCGAGCGCGTCCAGATGCTTGTGGAAACGGACATTATCATCATAGAGGAAATCAGCGGTCCCACAGCACTGGAAGATTTTCGGCCGCGTCTGTCCGGAGGCCGCCAGTTTCTCAGCCTGGGCATACAGGTCATTCATACTGCCGCGATACTGCTCCAGGGAATCAAAAATCAGCTCACCTTCCCGGCGGTTATCCGGATTGGACAGAAAATCACTGACATCCATCGCGCCGGAAAGGCTGGCAATGGCCGCGTAGCGGTCCGGCCGATTGAGTCCCAGTTTCAGGGAACCGAAGCCGCCCATGGAAAGACCGGCCGCAAACGTATCCTCACGGCGGCCGGATACCTTGAACAGGCCGCGCACAATCGCCGGCAGTTCTTCACTGATGAAGGTCCAGTAGCGATAGCCATGGGCCATATCGGTATAAAACTGCGGTTCACGGCCGGCATGACGACGGCCAGGCGATACTGGGCGGCATATCGTTCGATCGATGTGCGGCGCAGCCAGATCGAATGATCATCCGACAGTCCGTGCAACAGATACAGAACTGGCAGCGGACGCTCGGAATCAGCCCGCGCGGACGCGATGCCGATCCCCTGTTCTGTTTCCGGAATGATCACATTCATCGACGCGGCGACACCCAGAACCTGTGAAAAGAAACTTGTCTGCAATAAAGCCATAATAAACCTCCCGGCCAAGCCTGTGTGATTCTCTATTCAGTTTACCGCAATTTCAGCCGTGTTCAAGCGCAGGCCGCGTTCATCGCTGATCCGGCGGTGTGGCATTCGCGCTGATCATCATTTTCTTATCCGCGATCAACGTTTCAATCCGGGCGATGTAGTCGCCGGCCTGCCGCGGATTATACTGGCGCCGGACCGGATCCAGAGCCGTCAGTTTGGTGGCCGCGCCGCAGCCGAGCCCCAGTACAGATCTCTGATCACTCATCATGCCGACATTATACAGGCTGCCTTCCCCGGTCCGGGCATATCCGACATTTTCCAGACCGGAAAACACCTGTTTCTGCCGGTACAGGTAGTAGGGATGTAATCCGCCCGCTTCCAGCATGGCACGCGCCTCACGCATCGCCTGCAGCCAGGCCGGCTGCGGCCGGTCATGCGTCATGGCCTGATCAAACCCCGGTGTCCCCTCGATCTGCCGCTGATGCAGGGCGGAACTGCGTTTGATCGCCATGGCATGCAGCGTCAGGCTGTCCGGATTAAGATCAATCGCCTGGCGGACGGAACTGAGAAAATCAGCCGGTGTCTCACCCGGCAGACCGGCAATCAGATCCAGGTTGATCGATCGGAACCCCGCTTCCCTGGCCAACTCATAAGCCTGCAGCGTCTGCTTTGTCGTATGGCGTCGTCCGATGGTCTGCAGCGTCCGGTCATGAAAAGTCTGTGGATTGATGCAGATCCGGTCAGCGCCGGCTGACGCGATCAGGCGCAGATTCGACTGGGTGATCGTATCGGGCCGGCCGGCTTCAACGGTAAACTCAGCCGGCGGGGCGTCTGCTGTCATCTGGTGTATGGTCTCGAGTACATCGGACAGGCTGCGGTCATCCAGCGCGGTGGGGGTTCCACCGCCGAAATAGATAGCGGCCGGCGCTCCGGTCAATGGCAGCAGTTCACGGATTTCCCGGACAAGCGCCTGGACCATCGGCTGCATCAGATGCTGAAAACGCATCGCGTCCTGTGTGATGAAACTACAGTAGGCGCAGCGGCTGGGGCAGAATGGAACACCGAGATAGGCCAGCCAACGGCGGGGTGGAACGCGCGACAGCAGCTGCTGTTCGGCCTGCCAGACCTCAACTGCCAGCCGGGCCTGCTCCTGCCGCACAAACCAGTGACGGACAAGGTAGTCAGCGGCAGCCGCGGGATCACGAGGTCCGGCCAGCGCGTCACCGGCCATGACGGTCGGACGGATGCCGGTCAGCGAGCCCCAGGGGAATTGCTGACCCGTCAGGGATGACAGGGCTTGATAAAGCTGGCGGCGTGCTTCGCGGCGGACCTGGCCGGCAGGGACGGTCGAGCGAAGCAGTCCTGCCGGTGAGAGCAGGCTGACTTCATGACGGCCGCCGGCCGGTATGATCCGGCACTCCAGCCGGACAGGATCGCCGGCCGCGGCCAGGCGGTGGCCATCAACCCGTGCCTGACCGTAAAACAGCCGCATCACATCGGCCATCGCGTTCAAATGTTCAGGATCATTGCAGAAAAGCTCAGGCATGGTTCAGTCTCCGGCGGCCGCCAGCCGGTCCTGCCACTCCGCCAGCGCACCGTTATCCGCGGCCTGGCGGTGCCAGGCGATGACCAGATCGACCATCCTGCCATAGCTATGGACACCGTCGGTCTGCAGATTCGCCTGCAGATAGGCGTGATTGACCTTTGTTGAAGCGGTCTGAACCGGTCCTTCAAACTGTTTCCAGTAAAGCGAACGCGCTGTCAGATCACGGCGGACCGGATCACTCAGCCGCGAGGCCAGCTCAGCGTGCTGGGCGGGATCAAGCCGATAAACGGCATTGAGACAGTGGACGCTGGCCGACAACAGGGCCGCATAGGTAAAATCGGCATCAGGATGATAAAGCCCAGTGATGAACGCCAGAAAATTCGCCTCGTCTTCCCGGGCAAAACCGCGCAAATGCGCGATTTCGTGCAGCGTTGTAAACATGATCTGGTCCGGCGGCGTGTCAATATTGACATTGGCCTCGACCAGAAAAGGAAAATACATCCCGGTGATCCCGGTATATGACCAGTAATGCGACAGCTGAACCGGCTTGGGGCGGACATTCGGGCCGGACAGCAGCGGATAATCGTACGCGGCGGCAGCATAGCCATCAGCGGCCTTTTTGAGCATGTCACGGCGGGACACCTGATAGGCAAATGACCCTTCTTCATTTTCAGCACGGCTCTCACGCAGCCGCACCGTCTGATCGATCAGCCACGCGGTCGTATCCGTCAAGTCCTCAAGCGGACGGGCTTCTGACGGCAGATCCATCATGACCGCCAGCGGCTGCCTCGCGTAGTTGAAGCCATGCAGCAGCATGAACACCAGATAGAGCAGGCTGGCAGTCCACGCGGCACGGCGCAGCAGGCGGCCGGCCCGATTCAGGCGATCGGGACGGCGGAACAGGCGGATCAGCCAGATCAGCAGCAGCAGCGGCAGAAACAGGACCGCGGCAGCGGCCAGCAGTTCAGTGATGGAAAACGGCAGAAGCGAGGTCGCGGCGGCGATCGGACGCGACAACCAGCGGAAAATGTAACGGGCGTGAATCGTTTCGGTAAAGGCCGGGTTTTCAGCCAGCCAGCGCTGGGCCAGCCAGGCGAACAGAGCAGGCAGCGGCCAGAGCAGACGGCCGGCCCAGATACATACCGGTGAACGCGGACGGGACCCCTCACCAGATAAAGATTGTCTTCGGGACATCATGACGATCACTCCTTCACCAGTTCCAGCAGCTGGTTGTGGCAATCCTCTGGAGACAGAGCCAGGCGCTCCGCTCCGCTGCGGCGAAGTTCATCGGCTCCGCGAAAGCCCCAGACAGCGCCCATCGGCAGACAGCCGGCCGCCACCGCCGTCAGCATATCAAGATCGGAATCGCCGACCAGTACGGTTTGGCAGGGCGATGCGCCGAGTTGCCGGCAGATCGCCAGTGTCGAGGCCGGATCCGGTTTGGCCGGCCAGTCCGGCTTTTGTCCCGCGACCGTACGAAACAGCTCCGGGCGGAAAAAATGAGCCGCGATCTCCTGCACGAAATCGTCACGCTTATTCGACAAAACAGCGAGGGGGATCCCCTGCGCGTGAAGCCCCTCGAGCAGGCGGTCAACCCCGGGATAGGGTTTTGTCCGCCGCTGCCAGT
>RZZF01000203.1 GCA_009929975.1 Clostridia bacterium | reverse complement strand
AACCTGGACAAAATGGCCCGGCTGATCAGAAGTTCCCATAAAATCGGCGCTCAGGGCTTCTTCACGGGTCAGCCAGCGTGAGCCCAGCATCTGTGCTGCGGCCACATCGGCTGTAATTCCCAGCTCCCCTGCCGCGATTCCGGCTGCTTCAGCCGCGTCATCCCGGTACAGATCGCCGGCATTGGCCAGGGCGGATATGAAATCGGCCGTCAGCTGCGGATATGTCTCGCTGAAGCCGCGGCGGGCCAGCAGAATATTGGCGGTGACCACACCGCGTTCGGCCATGTCCAGACTGGTCACCAGGCTGACCCCTTCACGCAGCAGTTCATCCAGTGTCGGCTGCCAGGTATACGCGGCGTCAATATCCCCACGCTGCCAGGCGGCGACGATATCGGCCGTCTGCATATCGAGCAGCGTGACATCGTCCTCGATCCCGGCGTCCCGCAGGGCATGGAGAAGACTGAAATGAGCCGTTGAGGCAAACACGGTCGCGACATTGCGTCCGGCCAGATCTTCAATGGATGTGATGCCGGTATCCCGGCGCGCGACCAGCTGTTCAGCATCGCCCAGAACTTCATGGATCCAGATCAGTTCAACATCAAGCCCGGTCGCCAGCGCGATCACACCATTGGTATCACCCATGGTGGCAAAATCAATGCTGTTGGCCAGAAGGGCTTTATTCGCGTCAACTCCGGAATCAAAAATGATGAAATCACAGCGGATGCCGCGCGGTGTGAAGTAATCGTCAAAGATCGCCTCCGCCTTGGCGATCGTCTCATCATTCGGCACCCGGAGATAGCCGATCCTGATCGTATCCGGCCACTCATCATCCTGTGCTTTGGCACAGCCGGACAGCGGCAGCAGCAGGAGCGCGGCCAACAGCAGGCTGAGCCAGGGTTTCATCTGTTTCGTGGATAATCTCATACGATGTCCTTCCCGACCGGTGATCGCAGGATCAGCGACGGTCGCCTCCCCAGTAGACAAATTTTCGTTCAAGCAGCCGCATCAGCTGATCGATCAGCACACCGGTCAGCCCCATGATGATGATCCCGACGAACATCACCCGGCTCTTCAGATAGCGTGACGCGTCAATGACCATCCAGCCGATGCCGGATGTGGCCGCGACCATTTCCGCCGCGACCAGCGTGGTATAGGCAACGCCGATGGCCGTACGCATGCCGGTGAAAATCTCAGGCAGGCAGGCCGGCAGCACGATGTGGAAAAAGACCTGCCGGCTGTCCGCGCCGAGTGAGCGCGCGCTGAGCAGATAATCACGCCCGACCCGGGTGACGGCGGACACACAGCTGACATAAATCGGCGCGAGAGCAGCCAGATAGAGCAGGGTCAGCTTGGATCGCTCGTCAATGCCGAGCCAGAGAATCAACAGTGTATAATAGGCCAGCGGCGGCAGCGGCCGGTAAAACTGGACGATGGAATCCACGACGGCCCGGACCGGTGAGAAATAACCACTGAGCAGACCAAGGGGAATCCCGCTCAGGGCCGCCAGCAGAAACGCGGCCAGCAGCCGGGCAAAGCTGATGCCCAGATGCTGCCACAGCGGAATCCCGTTATAACCGTCACGGAGCATCGTAAGAAATGACGTCACGACTGAATAAGGCGAGGGAACCATGACCGGGGAAACCAGTTTAAATGATGTGATCGCCAGCCAGACCAGGAGAATCACGACCCATGTGGACAGGGTCAGCAGCCGGTTTCGCCGCTGCCGGCTGGCGGCAGGAAGCCGGAGTTTTGTTTCACGGACGGATGCTTTACGGTTTGACTGCTGCTGCAACGGACCCTCCTTCAGGACGAATCGATGATACAGACATATGACCAAATCCATTTTACCGTAAAAATACCACGATGACATCTTTGATTGTTCATGATCCCGATAAAAAACGGACCCGCCGGCAGCGGATCCGTTCGCTTATTGAGCAAATAACAGGCTTATGGCCGGTCGGATGGATAATAGCACCAGGCATGGCCGTATGAGATATCATAGAGAGCGACTTTGGAAAAACCGCCGCCGGACGCGACACTGCGTTCATAAGCGGATGGCGTCGCGAAGAACAGAATATAGTTCGGCAGATTGCGTTTTCCGGCCAGTGCGTCCTGAACCGCGCGCCGCTGGCTGTCATTGTAATAGGGCTTGCGTGTGGTCGAATAGGTTGAGAACTGGCCGGACTGGCTGAGCACACCGGTGATCGATCCCGGGAAACGACGGCTCTCCACCCGGTTCAAGATGACGGTTGCCACCGCGAGATAGCCTTCATAGCCATATTTGGAATCGCCTTCCAGCGCGACAATCCGGGAAAAGAGCTCCAGTTCATTTTCCGATACTTTGCTCGCCTCACGGTTTTCGTCCGCTGACGGCGCCGCGGTCGGGGCTTTTGTCGGGGCCGGTGTCGGTGCCCTGGTCGGTGTCGGCGTCGGTGTCGGTACGAACGGTTTCTCACTGGTCAGATAACCGGAAACGACATACCCTTCATGGCCTGACGCGGTACGGATCATGGACCAGCCGTCCGCCACACCGATCCGGGTCACGGCCGTCTCTTTTTCCAGAACGGTCAGGACGGCGGCATCTGTCGAGACATCCGCACGCACATTGAGGCCGCCTGATTCAACATACATGGTTTCATTAACATCACGGAAAACCAGATCACGGCTCGTATAGCCAGCCATCAGATAACCGGTCCGGCCACCGTGCCTGACCTTGAGCCATTCACCGCCGACCGCGACACATTCAAGCTTATCGCCTTTGATCAGCTGATCGACAATATCGGACCCGGTCGTTGGCAGGTCCCGCAGGTTGAGCGCGCTGACCGCGACATAACAGATATAGTCCGCCGGTTCGAACAGCTGCTTCGGCGCGTCGTCCAGTGACGGGGGTTCCGTCTCCTGTTCAACCGGCGCGAATAAGGCAGCCTGTTCTCTGACCAGACGCTCCGATTCAGCCGCCTGGCTGACCAGAACCCGGTCATCATCCGACACCTGGTCATCCGCCATGACATCGGCCAATTCAAGCGACGAACGTGACAACAGATGCGGTTCGGGCAGGAACGCTTCCGCCGGTGCCAGATCGGGCCTCAGGGCCGCGTGGCCAGCCGTCTGAAACGCCGAATTCATTTCCGGCGTCTGTTCTTCCGGTTGACGGTCCGGCAACGCATATCTGGAAATAAACAACGCTGAAATTAACAAAGATGAGGCCAGAATCGCCAGGACCGCATCGCGGGAAACAAGTTTTCTTAACGATCGTTTATTCATATTCATCACCCGCATCATATTTCAGGATCATCTGTTTTGTCAAGATTTATGGTGTTCAGTGCGGCTTTGAGGGCCTGAATCGCGGCTTATCTGTTCATTTTCGCGGATTTGTGGTATAAGTAACAGGTTACACAGCCTGCGGACAGCAGGCCATACCAGAGGAGATAACATGCAATTCAAATCACTCGGCATTGATCCGGCCATTCTCAAAGCATTGGATCAGGAACAATATGAAATACCAACCCCGATTCAGACACAGGCGATTCCGCCCGCTCTGGCAGGACGTGACTTTTTGGGCATTGCCCAGACCGGCACGGGAAAAACCGCGGCTTTCGCGATTCCGATCCTGCAGCGTCTGATGAACGAAACCGTACAGAAATCGCAGGGCCGATCACCGATCCGTGCCCTGATTCTCACGCCGACCCGCGAACTGGCCCTGCAGATCGGTGACAGTTTCCGCGCCTACGGACGCCATGTCAGGCTGCGCACCAGCGTGATCTTCGGCGGCGTCTCACAGCATCCGCAGGAACAGGCACTGCGCCAGGGCATTGATATTCTGGTCGCGACACCCGGCCGTCTGAAAGATCTGATGGGGCAGGGTCTCATTGATCTGGGCCAGATCCGGATTCTGACGCTGGACGAAGCAGACCGCATGCTCGATATGGGCTTTATCCATGATG
>RZZF01000202.1 GCA_009929975.1 Clostridia bacterium | reverse complement strand
CATCAGCGCGCCCCAGCCGATCGGGTTGAGAAAACTGTTCTGTTCCGGTGTGGAGGCGAAAAGGTTGATCCGCCGGCCGTCCCGGAGCCGGGCGATTGTATTGATGTGGATGTGTTCACCGCTGCCGGCCACCCCTTCAATCGGTTTGGCCATGAAGGTCGCTTCCAGCCCGTGCAGTCGGAACACTTCCTTGATGAAAATTCTCGCATACAGTTCATTGTCAGCGGCTTGCATCGCGCCTGAATATTTCCAGTCGATCTCAAGCTGCTCCATGATGTGGTCAAGGTCGCCGCTGCCGGTGAGATGCGCCTTGACGCCGCCGACTTCCTTATGTCCCATTTCCGGTTTCAGTCCATAGAGTTCAAGCAGTTCGATCGACTGCTCCAGCGCGGTTCTGACGACGCCCTTGGTCCGTTTCCAGTATTGTTCCTTGAGATCCTGTGATACGGAGAGCTGTTCACGCGCGATTTTATCATCCGGTGTACGGACCCAGAACTCAAGCTCAGTCGCGGCCGTCAGCGTAATCTGCTCGACGTCCTGTGGCGCAAACCCCAAATCCCCGCAAATCTGCGGATTCCGGCTGATCAACTGGTGCAGCTGGCTGTCAAAACGTTCGCCGGCCCGTTTAAGGACCGAACGGGCACAGACCATCTCACCGTTATGCATGAGAAAGGCGGGAATACGCAGCGTTCCACAAGGCTTTCCGTCATCGAGCAGCCGATGTTCGTAGTTATAGTCAACGAACCAGCGGACATCAGGGTCGGCGATCAGATCAACTTTGCCGTCATTCAATGTCGCGATTCCGGGGAGTACGACAGACGAACCGTCAGTCTGGACACCACCGTGCAGGTAGCCGTCAATGTTATCAAGAAAAAGGCTTACCGGGATCTTTTCATCGGTATCATTACCGGCAAGATCAATCGCGGCCAGCGAGATGAAGCGGATTTCCGGATGCTCCAGCATGAGTTCCCGGATCGTTTCCGTCTGGTGCTGGCCGGGATCAATGTAGTAGAGGAGATCGTGTCGGATCTGAACTGGATCGCTGTGCATAAGTCACCCTCCTGTGTTCATGCTCATAATTGTAACGTTCTGATCGCAAGCGTCAAGCCTGCGCTGCTAAAGAACAGACAATACCACGTTTGCACAAAAAAAGAGCATACCCTGCGGCATGCTCTCATGATGACTTTGACCAGAGACCTTAGAAACGGTCGTAGTTGTTCTGATCCTGGCGACGGGCATTCTTACGGGCACGACGGCAATCTGGGCAGCGAACCGGATCATTCTCAAATCCCTTTTCCTTGTAGAAAGCCTGTTCTCCCTCGGTGAATACGAATTCTGCGCCGCAATCACGGCAGTTCAATGTTTTGTCTGGCATGGGTATTTCCTCCTGAATTATGTGTCGGAATCGGAATGAATGACAAGACTTCCAAAGTGTACGAGTAGGAGGAAAAAAACCTTCTATTCAACCTGGGGGATGACTGTAAACACGCTTATCCGCTGGGAAAAGAATACCACACATGCTATAATGTGACAAGCGTTTTGTCCCTGGAGCGTGGAATCGCCAAGGATAAGGCAATAAACGGTTAGACGGACATTCGGCCAGCAGACTGCTGCCGGCCGGACGCAAGGGGAGATGCCTGTGAAATTGAATGCATGTGCACAATTGCTGGACGCGCAAGTTCTGGTTCCCGCTGACAATATGTCAATGGAGATACGGGTGGCCTGCGGTGCGGATCTGATGAGTGATGTGATGGCGTTTGCCTGCTCATCCAATGAGATGATGCTGACAGGACTGATAAATCCACAGGCAATCCGGACAGCCGAGATGATGGATGTGAAAGTCGTCGTCTTTGTCCGGGGCAAGCTGCCGGATCAGTCAATGCTCGATCTTGCCAAAGACCGTTCGATCTGCGTCATGACGACTCAACTGCCGATGTTTACCGCCTGCGGACTCCTGTATGGGGCGGGCATCATGGGCAAGGGAGAATAACATGCGGCCGGTCGAGTTGAATTTCGCGATACGCGGCAGTGATTTCATCAATGCCGGAGAAGCCTCCAGCAATATGAAGAAAGCCCTGTCGCGCCTGGGGCTGAACCCTTCGGTGGTCAAGCGGGCGGCGATTGCCATGTATGAAGCGGAATTGAACGCCATGATTCATGGTGGCGGTGGACAGGCCAGGGTACAGATCTTTTCTGATCAGGTCCTGATTACGATCAGCGACGAGGGGCCGGGCATACCCGATGTCGGGCTGGCCATGCAGGAAGGCTGGTCGACCGCGCCGGATCTGGCCAGGGAAATGGGATTCGGCGCCGGTATGGGATTGCCTAATATCAAGAAGAATGCTGATGAGATGAAGATAGAAACCGAGATCGGCCAGGGGACGACGCTGACGATTCTCATCCGTTTTGCCTGATCTCTCAGCCGGAGGATATCATGACCATCAAACGACACTCGGTCCAGCTCAATCGCGAGCTGTGCATGGGTTGTACCAACTGCATCAAACGGTGTCCGACCGGAGCGATTCGAGTGCGCAGCGGCAAGGCCCAGATTGATGAGGACCGCTGTCTGGACTGTGGTGAATGCATCCGGGCCTGTCCGCATCATGCCAAGAGCGCGATCATGGATACGTTTGACAGTCTCAAGCGATACCCGATGACCATCGCCCTGGCCGCGCCGTCGCTCTATGCCCAGTTCGGTCCGCCGGCAACCCGTCCCATGGTCCTGGCAGCGCTGGCCAATATCGGCTTTGATGATGTATGGGAAGTCGCGGTCGGAGCGGATATATTCTCACGGGCCGCCATGCCCTGGATTGAGGCGGCCCTCGCCGAAGGAAAGGCACCTTTGATTTCTTCAGCCTGCCCGGTCGTGGTTCGGCTGATTCAGATGAAATACCCCGGTCTGATCGACCACCTCGTTCCCTATGATGCCCCGGTTGAGATCGCGGCACGGCTGGCCCGTGAGGAGGCTGTGCGCAGGAGTGGTCTGCAGGCGGAGGAGATCGGTATTTTTTTTATCAGCCCATGTCCGGCTAAACGATCGGCTGTCAATTATCCGATCGGACGTTCAACCAGCCAGATTGATGGTGTCATCGCGATTTCCGATGCCTACCCGATGATTCTTGCCGGCCTGGAGACCATGAGTGAGACGGCGGCCGAACGATTCATGAACCGTCTGATGGCCGATGCAAGCGGGATTCGCTGGGGTTATTCAGGTGGAGAGGCCTTATCACTTGAGACTGAGCGCTATCTGGCAGTCGACGGCATTCACAATGTGATGGCGATACTCGAAGAAGTCGAGAATGAGCGGCTGAAAGATGTTGATTTCATTGAAGCGAATGCCTGCCTGGGTGGTTGTATCGGCGGGCCGCTGACGGTGGCGAACCGCTTTTCCGCCAAATCGCGGCAGCGTGCCTATATCGAAGCTGCCCGTGAGCTTGCCGCCCATCAGCCGGAGGCGATCTTTCCAGCGGACACGATCACACTGTCTCCATGGGATCAGGTTCTCGCGCCGAATGACGCGCTGCGGCTGGACGCTGACATCATGGCAGCGCTGCGCAAGTATGAACAGATGGAGAAGATCGCCGCCGATCTTCCCGGATTGGATTGCGGTGCCTGTGGCGCGCCGGATTGTGAATCGCTGGCTGAGGATATTGTCCGCGGCCAGGCTTCAATCACGGACTGTATTTTCAAACTCAAGGAGCGGATCCGCGATGTCGCCTCGCGCATGTCGGATCTGGAAGAGGAAATGAACCGCCATCTTGACGTTGATCCGGAGGCCGGCCATGGCGATGACGCTTAGACAGCTGACCGAACGGTTTGACTGCCGTGTTCTCTGCGGCGAGCCTGGCGATGACGTTGTGATCAGCGGGGGCTATGCCTGCGACATGCTCAGTCTGGTTGTTTCACGTATCCAGCCGGGAGAGCTGTGGCTGACCATCCTCAACAGTATCAA
>RZZF01000201.1 GCA_009929975.1 Clostridia bacterium | reverse complement strand
GGGTCACACTCTGTTGGTGAATGGTGCCCTCGGTCGCGGAGACATGCGCCGCGTTATTCTTCTCAGCGTCAATCAGGTGGATGGAATTATTCCCGGCAAACCCGAACGGCACGTCGGGCGCGTCCAGGAACCGGAGGCCGCAAACACATCCCCGCTGTTTTCATCCTTCGTGATATACGTCGCGTAGCCCTGCTCGACAGTCATCGTTGTTCGTTCAGTATCTTCATTTTTGTCAACCGTCACACCGTCAAGTTTCCAATACCCTTCATTCGCCCGGGTTTCAACCGAAAACCAGCCCGAAAAAAGAAACAGCAGAACAACCGTGATGATGAGGAGTAACGAAGCCAACCGCTTCATAAGGCAGATCCTCCAGTCGTCTGATGCGCCTGTGGTATGCGGATGCGGCCTGAATCACTGAATCGAATGGATCATCAAAGCCCATATGTCACGTTTTGTCATCTATAGTATAACCCGTTGAGTTTGAGGGTGCAATGAAAAATCTGTTCAAAAAATGAAACGCTGAAGAGTGGCTGTGTTTTACTGTTAGAATCACCCGACACGGTCTGATTCATGCTCAAAACATCAAGCAGCCTGTGTCAGACTCTGCTAAACTTCATATAGCATCACAATTGATCCGGGAGGAGGTCATCCGATATGAGAAATTTTCAGGCCCTGACAACGGCCTTGGATCTGATTGAAGAAAATCTGACACAACCTGTTTCACGTCAGGAAATTGCCCGGCACTGTTGTGTTTCGCTGTCAGCGTTGGAGAAACTGTTCCGCTATGCTCTGCATTGCAGCCTGAATGAATACATCTCAAAACGCCGGATCTCCCAGTCGGCCAAAGATCTGCTGGAAAGCGATGAGACGGTGACAGACATCGCGTTCAAATACCAGTATCAGTCACCTGAGGTTTTCAATCGAGCTTTCCGAAGAGTTTGGCAGACGTCACCGACTCGGTTCCGCGAAACATGGACGTTCTCAGGCCTTTTCCCCAAGCGAAAATTTGATTATAACGAAGGAGATGATTTAATTATGTCAGGTAAAAAAGTTGATCTTTCAGAAGCGTACGATTTCCTGAGTCAGCGGCGAGGGACCTATGTCATTTGTTTTGACATATCCGGTCTGATGCCGATCAACGAAATATCCAGAAAAGCGGGCGATCTGGCGATTCTCGAAACTGCCGCCCGGATTGACCACGCTGCGACAGATAACATGCTGGCGCTGCGAATCGGCGGGGACGAGTTCGCCCTGCTGACCGGCCTGAACGATGCTTCAACGGCACAGGCGATCGCTGACAAGGTCCTGGCTGATAATGGAAAACCATTCAGTTGTGACGGCCGGGCCATCCCCTTGACGCTCTGGGCAGCATTGACGACGATCCCGGAGCAGGTCCTCCGGTTTGATGATCTGTTTACCCGAATGCAGCGTGTCATTGATCAGAGCAAGCGATAATAAATCATCCGTTTGATCGTTCCAGCAGAGCAATCGCGTCTGCCGCATCCAGCGGCCGGCTCAGCAGATACCCTTGGATTTCATCGCAGTTATGCGCTTCCAGATACTGCCGTTGGGCTTCATGCTCAACACCCTCCGCGACGACGACATGCCCCAGCTTATGCGCCATCGATATGACATCTCCGGTGATGGCTTTATCCGTTTCAAGCTCCATCAATTTATCGATGAATGATTTATCGATTTTCAAATAATTGATATTCAGCTCGCGTTCGCGCGCTAAAGATGAATAGCCCGTCCCGAAATCGTCAATCGCTATTTTGATGCCCAGCTGCTTCAATTTGCCGAGAATGGCATTGATCTCCTGATAGTTGACCGCCAGGATGGATTCCGTGATTTCCAGGATGACATGCGTCAGTTTGATCTGCATCTCACGGGCCATCCGGGTTGTTGATTCTATGAAACCATTTCTGAGCAGCTGGATCGCGGAAATATTGACGGCAACCTTCATCGACGTATGCCCAAGTTGATGGAGCTGCGCCAAAAAGTGAAACGCCTCGATCATGATCTGTTCGCCCAGGGGAATGATCAACTTCGATTCTTCAGCGATCGGGATAAATTCCTGCGGTGAGACCAGTCCGTACGTCTGGCTGTCCATTCTGGCCAACGCTTCAAAACTGCAGATCCGGCCGGTCTTCAAGTCGAGAACGGGTTGGAACTGCAAATATAGACGACTTTGATCCTGATGTGACGCGATCATCGCCAGCTCGCGTTTTATTTCACCTTCCCGGTCAATCGCTGACTCCATGTCCTTGTCAAAAAAGCTGTATGAAAAATCTTCAGGCGATTCGATGGCTTTCTCAGAGGCAATCAGAACACGTTTGAGCAGCTGATCAATATCGTTTGGTTGTGTTGTGTTCAACTCAACAATGCCGATACCGCCATTGACGCGTTCAATCGTCAACAGCGATCGCAATTTCGCCGCGATCATGCCGCAAAAATCAGTCAGCGCTTCCCGACTGAAGACCTCTTTGAGATAAAAAACAAATTGATTCTCATGCAGGTTGTACAGCAGGCATTTCGAGGATGTCAGTTGATTCAGCTCATCGGCGATCTTCTTGACCAGATCCCAGGTGTACTGGAAACCATACACCATATTTAGTGCATGAAGAGGGCTGAGATTGATCCCGATCAACACGGATCCTGTCTGCACGGCAACTTCTGTATCCAGCTTGAACAGGCTCTCCATATACCGTCGATTATGCAGACCCGTCAATGCGTCATGTTCATTGTTATATTGCAGATATTCTTCCATGGCCTTCCGCTTCGAAATATCCTGAGCCAGACTGATATGCCGGTTGTTCTTCTGATCAGAAAGTGAAAGGGGCGCAACCACAAGATGAACCCAGGCGATCGTACCGTCCGGTTTAATATAGCGTTTATCAAGCGCGTAACTGCCGATTTCTCCGGATCGGAATTTGTTGTAGAGCGGCAGTTCCTCAGCCAGATCATCGGGATGGGTAACCGCGGCCCAGCCAAGGCGGATCAGTTCTTCTGCGCTGCGTCCGGTGATTTCTTCCAGCATCGGGTTAATTTGACCACGAAGGCTGACCGCTTCATCTGCCGGTTCCATATTATGTGAAATCGCGATCCCGATCGGAGCCTGGTAGAATATCGTGTCAAAGGTCAGGTCCTGGTCGCGCAGCTTTTGTTCCATCGACTGGCGAACTTGCAGCAGCTGCATCTGTGTCTCAACCCTGATCTTCAGTGAACTCATATGGATTGGTTTTCTGATATAGTCAACCGCACCCAGCTCCAGGCCACGAATTTCATTGTCCATTTCATCATAATTTGTCAGGATGATGGTCCGCAGCGATTGATGACGAGGCTGCTCCTTCAAGGTCTGCAAAACCTGAAACCCATCCATGACCGGCATGTTGAGATCCAGAATCATCAACTCGATATCCGGCTGCTGATCAATCAGACGCAGGGCATCTGCTCCGTCCTGTGCGGTCAGAACATCAAATTCCCCCAGCATTTTCTCAATGATCAGTCGATCTGACGACGAGTCATCAACAACCAGTATTTTTGTCTTCATGCTGCCTCTCCCTGTCTCATTCCGGCAGTCTTTCTGCCTGCTTCTGATAATCGGTGATTTCTGCCAGGAGCTGTTCGGTCAAGATCGAAAAACGTGTCTGAGCCGGCTTGATCGCTGCCTTGTTGCCTTCGCGCAACAGTTTTTGCAGTTCAACCGACTGCTCATACACGGGTTTCGCGCCGATGCTGCCTGAACTGCTCTTCATTTTATGGACCATCCGGGCTGCCTCGTCAAACTGTCCGCTGTCGATTGCTTCACTGAGCCGGTCGGCAAATCCCCGATTTTCCCGGACATATTCTGCCAGTACCTGTTGATAAAGCGCTGCGTCACCGCCCAGATTTCTCAGGCCGGCTGCCGGATCAAGCACATCCTGCCGCACCGGGCACTTCTCCGCATACTCCATGAT
>RZZF01000200.1 GCA_009929975.1 Clostridia bacterium | reverse complement strand
GACTGGATCTGATCGCGCTGACCGATCATCAGAGTTGTGCCAACTGTGAGGCGACGATCGCGCTGTCCCGGTCGATTAACGGTCCGCAGATCATTCCGGGAATTGAGATGACGTCAGCGGAGGAGGTTCATCTTCTAGCGCTGTTTGCAGATCTTGACCAGGCCCGTCTGATGGAGACACAGCTGCGTGAGCAGATGATCCGGCAGCCGAACCGGCCGGAGATCTTCGGCCATCAATGGTTGTTTGACCGGCAGGATCAGGTCATCGCCGAATATGAACCGCTGCTGCTGATGCCGGTACGGCTGCAGGCACAGGAACTGGCCTGGCAGGTCTGGGAGATGGGCGGCGTCTGCATTCCGGCCCATGTCGACCGTTCATCGGCCAGTCTGCTGGCGAGTTTTGGCAGCATGCCGCCGGATTTTCCTCCCTGTTGGCTGGAATTGTCGAACCGGGCGGACCCCGATCTGTTTTTTTCTCAGCATGAGGATCTGAAAAAATATCCAATTATTCGCAGCTCTGACGCGCACCGTTTGGTTGATATGGCAGATCCGGGCTGGATTATCGAGCTTTCCGGGCCGGTTGCGCCTTCTGGCTGGCCGCAGGCCTTGATTTCAGCATTGCGGCAGTTCTCAGTCCAATGATATAATGACATGAGTCAGTCTGGAGGAGATACAGACATGCGAGATTTGTCCTTACATGTCCTGGATCTGGTGCAGAATTCGCTGCGGGCCGGGGCGACTTTCGTTGATGTCCTGATTGAAGCCATCCCGCGGCAGGACCAGCTGCTTCTGCAGATCGGCGACAACGGCAGCGGTATGCCGCCGGAGCTGCTCAGCCAGGTCACGGATCCTTTTGTCACGACCCGGACCACCCGGCCGGTCGGGCTCGGACTCGCGCTTCTGCGTGAGTTATGTGAACAGACCGGCGGCCAGCTGGAACTTGAGTCGGAAGAGGGGACGGGGACACGGTTGTCGGCATGGCTGGGCCTTTCCCACATTGATCGTCTGCCTGTCGGTTCGATGTCGGAAACGTTTGCTGCCCTGTTGATGTCCGATCCACTGATTGACTACCGTCTGATTCTGCGTGCGAATGACCGTTCCTTTGAACTGGACACGAGAGACATTCGCCGCCATCTAGAGGATGTTCCGCTTGATCATCCGGATGTTCAGACCTGGATCACAACAACCATCGCCGAGCAACAGGTGATAGTATTTGGAGGTGTTTTGCATGAAATCATTAGCTGAACTGGATGCCATCCGCCAGAAGGCCCGGGCTGACCTGACCGCGCGCAACGAGGGTTCGCGCAAGGTTGTGGTCGGTATGGCGACCTGCGGTATCGCGGCCGGTGCCCGTCCGGTGATGAATACACTGGTTGAAGAAATCCGTACCCGCGGCCTCAATGATGTCGCCGTGACGATGACCGGCTGCATCGGCGTCTGCCGCCTTGAACCGATCGCGGAGGTCTATGAATCTGACGGAAGCAAGGTGACCTATGTTAAACTGGATGCGAACAAAGCGCGACGGATCGTCGCTGAACATCTGGTGAATGGTTCTATCTGTGAAGATCTGACCATCGGAGCGGCTGAAACAGCAGCGAAGAACGCCTGAATCTGTCTGGCGGCTCAATGCCCGGCGCTTTGCGGATTGCCTGTGCGATCCGCAAAGTTTTTCCTTTTAAGGGAAAACAGACCGGAACAAAACTAGGAGGTCAGTCGATTGCATCTGCTCATGTTGTTTGATGCCCTGAAGATCCATAAAGTCCGGCATGAACGGACCGTTCAGATCTGGTTCGTCCTGCTTTACGGTTTGAATCTCATCCCGTATCTGCTGCCGTTCTCAGATCGTGATTTTTCTCGTCTGCAAATCGCCTTGACGGAGATGCTACAGGCAATGGCCGAAGGAACCCTGAGTACGGTCCCGTCGCCATGGACCCTGCTTTCAGATGGAAATCTCGTGCTGATGGGGCTGGCGATGCTGGCCTCACTGATTACACTGTTTTTCGGACTTGTCTACGCGGCCCTGATTGTGGCTGAACCGAACGAAGGTACCCCGGGCGAAGCGGTCAGGCGCATTCTGAACACCCTGCCGAGACTGTTCCTGCTGCTGATTCTGCTGATCGTCCCGGCGTTCTTTTCCGCGTTTGTCTTGTTTATTCCTCTGATCATATTCGGGCTGATGATGTATTGTCTGCCGCTTTATCTCGCGTTCAGCAAAAAATCACTGACGGACGCGATGCGCCACAGTTATGACGCGACGAAAGGCCATAAGCTCATGATCCTGCTCCAGCTGGTTCTGCTGATGGTGGTCATCGCCTTTCCCCAGAATTTGATTCTTTCGCTTGTCGGCGACAGCAGCTGGGCTCATCTGCTGATTCTGACGTTTTTCCAGGTGTTCCGGGCCCTGACGTTCGGCCGGCTGATGGGCCGGATGTATCTTCTTCTTGTAAAGAAACTGCCGCTTGTGGTACCATCGAGTCCAAAATAGTTGCTTCGTCGGAGGAGGATCCCATGGCTGATCATAAAGCAATCGCGCTGGAAAAGCATAAGGAGTGGAAAGGCAAAATCGAGGTGGTGTCGCGGGCATCGGTAGCGACCCGCGAAGATCTGGCGATCGCCTATACGCCGGGCGTCGCTGAACCCTGCCTGCAAATCGCCCGTGACCCTGATTTATCCTATGTCTACACACGCCGCTGGAATACCGTTGCTGTTGTCACTGACGGGACCGCCGTTCTCGGACTGGGTGATATCGGTCCGGAGGCCGGTATGCCGGTGATGGAAGGGAAATGTGTCCTCTTCAAGGCTTTCGGAGATGTTGACGCGTTCCCACTCTGTATCCGCTCCAAGGATCCGGATGAGATTGTCCGGACGGTACAGCTGCTGGCCGGCAGCTTCGGCGGGATCAATCTTGAGGATATTTCCGCACCCCGCTGCTTTGAGATTGAGCAGAGGCTGAAGGAAACCTGTGATATACCGATTTTTCATGATGATCAACACGGTACGGCGGTTGTTACCCTGGCCGGCCTGATCAACGCGCTTCGTCTGACCGGCCGTGATCTCAAAGAGGTCCGCATCGTGATCAACGGGGCCGGCGCGGCGGCGACAGCGATTGTGCGTCTGCTGATCGCCTGTGGGCTGCAGCATGTCATCCTCTGTGACCGACAGGGCGCGATCTACCAGGGCCGCTCCGGTCTCAATGAGGCAAAGGAAGCGATCGCCGCCCTGACCAATCCGGAAAAAGTGAGCGGCAGTCTGCAGGATGTGATCAAGGGAGCCCATGTGTTTATCGGAGTTTCCGCACCTGACGTCATGACGGAAGCGATGGTCAGCAGTATGGCTCAGCAGCCGATCATCTTCGCTTGTGCCAATCCCGTACCTGAGATCATGCCGGAACTGGCCCTGCGTGCCGGTGCGGCTGTTGTCGCGACCGGCCGTTCGGATTTTCCGAATCAGATCAACAATGTGCTGGCCTTCCCGGGAATATTCCGCGGCGCGCTTGATGTGCGGGCCAGCGATATCAATGATGAGATGAAGCTCGCGGCTGCTTATGCGATCGCTGAACTGATTGCCGCCGATGAACTCGCGGCGGACTGCATCATTCCGTCCGCGTTTGACAAACGGGTCGGACCGGCTGTCGCCGCGGCCGTGGCGCAAGCGGCCAGAGACACAGGTGTCGCACGCATTTGAATGGATTTTTCCTGAGAAAAACCAGACTGATGCGTCGGCACGGTCTGGTTTTGTTCTTGAAAGAATCGAACCGGAAATGGCCAGAAATGGCGACTGGATGGAGGCATACCATGGGACGCAAAGAAGAGATACTGAGTCTGCTTGAACGGGACGCGAAACTGACGCCGGCGGAAATCGCTGTGATGATCGGGCGGTCTGAGGAAGAAGTCAGCCGGCTGATTCAGCAGATGGAGGCGTCAGGTGTCATCCTCGGCTATCGGGCGATGATCAACTGGGAAA
>RZZF01000199.1 GCA_009929975.1 Clostridia bacterium | reverse complement strand
CTGCGGACCGCTGAAATCAGCCCGCCGTGATGGCTGTAAAAATCGGTGCAGGTCATCATGTCCTTTTCCCGTGAGTCCTCGTTCTTGATCGTCACCTCCATCCTGCCGAGCACCCGGCGGAAGCCCTCGACCGCCTCCTCGCCGAACACCCCCCGGCCATAGGCATGGGAGGACCAGCGGATGTACATCTCCCCGAGTTCATTGCTGGTGCGCCAGGCCTTGGACTCCACCAGTTCGGACACCCCGGTGCCGTAACTGCCCGGCGGCGCACTGAAAATGCGGAAGGTCGCCCGGCGTCGGGCCTGTTCCGGATCAAGCCCCAGATCGCGCCAATGACTTTCATCGCGCAGGACATGTGAGCGCAGGAAGTTGTCCTCTGGCTGTTCGTCAAGGGCCGCCACCATGGTCACGCCCTGGTCGATCAGATCGATCAGGGTGGGAAAGGCGTCACGGAAGATGCCCGAGATCCTCGGCACCACGTCGATCCGAGGTCGGCCCAGTTCTTCCGGGGGGATGACCTCCAGTCCGCGCACGCTGCCCGAACCGGGCTGCCAGATCGGCCGCAGCCCCATGAGGGCAAGGATCTGGGCCACGTCGTCACCCTTGGACCGCATGGTCGGGCTTGCCCAGAGCACGATGCCGATGCTGGCCGGGTACCGTCCTTCCTCCCGGAGATAGCGCTCCAGCAGGGCATCGGCCAGCCGTTGCCCGACCCGCCAGGCCGCCGGTGTGGGGATCTGGTGCGGATCCACCGAGTAAAAGTTGCGCCCCGTGGGCAGGATTCCTGCCTGGCCCCGGCTCGGCGCCCCGGAGGGACCCGGCGGCACGAACCGGCCTTCCAGGGCGTCAAGACAGGCGTCCAGCTCGTCGCTGGTGCGGCGCAGCCGGGGCAGGAGATCATCCCGGACCGCCAGGAGAATCCGCTCGATTTCTGTCGAGGCGCGGGGCAGGTGGCGTTCAACGATGGCGCTGATCCTGTCGGGTTCCGCGATCAGGTCGGTGAGCAGGGCAAGGCAGATCTGATGCGCCCTGGCCGTCACCTCCGCGCCGGTGAGACCGGTTCCGGGTTCCAGCGGTTTGCCCCGGTTCGCCCTGACCTGATGCGGATCATGGCCCATGGCCTCGATGACCGCGTCCCGCAGGGAGGGGATGTTGCTGTTTTCCAGGCGGGTGAGTTGGGCCAGGGTCTGGCTCAGCAAGGGACCTTGCGGCACCTGGCCGAGGATGTGCAGGCCGTCGGCGATGGTGGTGTCGGCGATCTCGCCGAGATAGTCATGCAGTCGCTCCACCGTGGCCTGCAATGCCTCCGGGGATTGGGGCTCCTCCAGCCCCAGATCCCGATCCAGCTCGGCGCCGGTGGCCGCCTCCCAGATCAGGGAGCGCAGCACTTCCAGCTTGCCCTGATCCTGCACCAGGGCTTCCCGGTATTCGGCCAGCAGCCGGTCCAGCGCGGCCACCGGCATGGTCTGCGTATCAGCCAGAACCCGACCGAGATCCGCCGGCAGATCGGCCAGCAGGTCCCGGTAGCTTTTCATCGGCCGGATCGTTGCAAGCGGGGACTCGAACCGGGCACGTTGGAAACTTTTGCGCACATAGAGTGTCACATCACCATTGCCGCGCAGCACCAGCAGCGCGTCCTGCATGGTTCCGGTCAGGTAATACTGGTTGACTTTGCCGATGATCAGGATTGTATCAAATCCACCCGGCCGGGTGCCCGCCATCTCCAGAAGCCGCTGCTGACGCAGCGCCAGCTGATGTTGTCTTGTGCTCTGATCCATATCTGTTCTCCCCGTTTGCTGAGTCTGATCAATCAGCCATCATTTTATCACATCGCGGCGGTTGTTTCGGTTCGATGCCGTAACACATGATGCGGCAGTCTTTTCTGACTGTGCTAGACTTATCAGTGATATGAAAAAACGAGGAGGAATTGACATGAACTACAAAAATCTCAGTGATACCATGACCCTCAACAATGGCGTCAACATTCCCTGTATCGGGTTTGGTACCTGGCAGGTTGAAAATGGTGATACGGCTTACCAAGCCGTGCGGGAGGCGATTGCCGCCGGCTACCGCCATATTGATACAGCATCCGGGTACGGCAATGAGGAGAGCGTTGGCCGCGCCGTCAGAGACAGCGGGGTTCCGCGTGATGAACTGTTTATCACCAGCAAGCTGCCGAACAACATGCACGGATATGAAGAGACGATGGAATCATTCGAGCAGACGATGAAAAACCTCGGTCTGGATGTCCTCGACCTGTATCTGATCCATTGGCCGGCTCCGGTCAAATACCGTGACAACTGGGAGGCCGTCAACGCTGAAACATGGCGCGCGTTTGAGGAACTGTACCGGGCAGGCCGCATTCGGTCGATCGGACTGAGCAATTTCATGCCCCATCACATTGAGGCCCTGCTCAAGACCGCGACAATCAAGCCGATGGTCAATCAAATCAAACTCTGTCCGGGTGAAACCCAGGATAAGGTCGTTGAAGTCAGCCGCCGGCATGATATTCTGCTGGAAGCGTACAGCCCTCTCGGGACCGGCAAGATCTTCAGCGTTGAAGCCATGCAGGATCTGGCCGCCAAATACAATAAGAGCATCGCGCAGATCGCGTTGCGCTGGAGCCTGCAGAGAGGCTACCTGCCCCTGCCGAAATCAGTTACGCCTGAGCGTATCCGCGCAAATGGCGATGTCTTTGATTTTGAACTGAATGATGCCGACATGGACCTGATCACCAATCTCACGGGCTGCTGCGGTGAAGCAGCCGATCCGGACAAGGTTCCCTTTTGAGTGATTCTGAGAGGAGACAGCGGAGATCGGCTGCGGCCATCCGCGATTGATTATGAGTGAATTGAATAATATCCTGGTGGTCATGCCGGTCACATCCGCCCAGAAACAGCGGCTTGAATCGGCATCCCCCTACAGCCGTTTCATTTTTCGTGATGAAACATCCTTCTATGACTCAGCGGAAGCCGGGCAGCTTCTGGCCGAGGCAGACGCGATTATCGGATTTCCGCCGCCCCGGCTCCTGCCCGGTCTCAAGCGGCTGCAATGGCTGCAGTTGTACACGGCCGGTGCCAACCGATACGTCGAGTTCAGCGATTATCCGCGTCAGGTAATCCTGACCAACGCGTCAGGTGCATACGGTCTGGCGATATCCGAGCACATGGTCGGAATGGTCTTCTCCCTGCTAAAAAAACTCCATTTGTACCGGGACCAGCAGTTTGACGGTCACTGGCAGGACGCGGGGGCGGTCACCAAAATCGAGGGAACAACGACCCTGATTGTCGGCTTCGGTGATATCGGCAGCGCGTTCACCGCGAAAATGAAAGCGCTGGGCAGCCACGTGATCGGCATCCGCCGTCACCAGTCCAGCCGGTCCGACTTGCTCGACGAGCAATACCTTCCGCATCAGCTGGATGAGGTTTTGCCCCGTGCGGATATTGTCGCCCTGGCACTGCCGGAGAATCAGGAAACACGCGGGCTATTCGACCGCGAACGTCTGCTCAGGATGAAAGCGGGCTCTGTGCTGCTCAATGTCGGCCGGGGATCCGCGATTGATTCCTCCGCGCTTTGTGATGTTCTCGCGCAGGGACATCTTGCCGGTGCCGGTCTCGATGTCACGGAACCCGAACCGCTGCCGCCGGAACATCCACTGTGGCGGCAGCCGAACGCGCTGATCACACCTCATGTATCCGGCGGATTCCATCTCGCTGAGACCGGAAACCGCATCATTGAGATCGCGGCCCGCAATTTGCAGCACTGGCACTCCGGTGAGACATTGCGCAATATCGTGGATTTTTCCACTGGCTACCGAACGTTCAGAGATACTTGATCAGCTTTGGCGCTGTAAGATAAGAGCGGTCCGGCAAGGCAGATACACACTGAAGCCGGATCGCTTTTTTTCGTCCCCGGATTCCTCACCAGGCGAATCAACCGCCGGGTGGCAGATATAGTCGATCTGGTGG
>RZZF01000198.1 GCA_009929975.1 Clostridia bacterium | reverse complement strand
CGGGCCGTCGCGCCGGTATTGCTGGCAACGACGATCGTGCCGACTGGCTGCCGTCCGGCAGCCGCACAGACCTGCTGTATCACATCGGCGGTATTGGCCGGTCCGGCCTGATCAAAAAGCAGCATGAGAGGCTCCTTTCATGAAGGTCATATACTAAGCCATTCTATCCTCCAGCAGTCGCTGACGCAACTGTCAGGCAGTCATCCGCGGGCAGATCCGGAGATTGACCGGCCGAACCGCGGCGGGATTATATTCACATTCACCAATTGTTCCGTTATACTGATAACAGATCCGGTGCAAGCGCCGGGAAATGGTGTCGATGACACATGTTTTCATGTGAACTGGGGGGCTTATGGTTCAAATCAGCAAGCTTTTTATGAAACAGGCGATGATGCGCAAGGTCCTGATCAGCCTTCTGCCGATTCTTCTGTTTTCTGTTTATCTGTTCGGCTGGCGCGTGCTGACACTGCTCGCGGTCGTCCAGATCGCCGGTCTGCTGTCAGAATACGGTATCATGTTCCTGATCAACGGAAAATCCGCCCGCATCTCCGAGGCCGTCCTGGTGACCGGTCTTCTGTTTACGCTGACTCTACCGCCGGCGGTTCCATATTGGGCAGCCGTGATCGGGATTGTCTTCGGCGTGGTGTTCGGCAAGGGTGTCTTCGGCGGATTCGGGCGTAATATTTTCAACCCGGCGCTCGTCGGCCGCTGCTTCATCTATGTCTCATTTCCCGCGTTCATGACGATGGGCTGGCGGACCCCGTTTACCGGCCTGCCGGGCGGATTTGCCCGCTGGCAGCAGGATGTGGTCGCGTCGGCGACCCCCATTGCCCAACTTGGACAGGCCGATGCAGATATCGGTTATGGAACCTTGTTTTTCGGGCAGATCGCCGGCTCACTCGGTGAAACCAGCGCGATGCTGATCATCCTTGCAGCCGTCTACCTGATTCTGACTAGAACCGCGTCCTGGAAGCTGATGGTCTCAACGCTGGTTTCAGCCGGCATTCTCAGTACAGCCCTGTATCTGGCCGGCACCATCAACGCGGACCCGCTGCAGTCGCTGCTCAGCGGCGGCCTGCTGTTCGCGGCCGTCTTCATGGTGACAGATCCGGTCTCAGCTCCGACACCGGACAAGGCAAAAATCATCTATGGCGTCCTGGTCGGCGCGGTTGCGGTTGTGATCCGTACCTTCTCGCTGTTCGCCGAAGGGATCATGTTCGCGATCCTGATTGTCAATACCTTTGTCCCTCTGATTGAACGTCAGCTCAAAAGCTGGCAGAACAGAAAGAAGGTGAGCGCGTGAAAAATGCCTTCTATACCGTCGGCTTCATGCTGGCGGTCAGTGCCGTGTTCGCTCTTGTCCTCAGTCTGGCCAATGCCTTTTATCTTCCGACCATCGAGGCGAATGATCAGATTGATGAGATGCGCGATATCCTCTATGTCCTCCGGCTCGACCCGGACGGCGACGCGGATGCCATTCTGGCCCGCTACAATGATGCCGTGGAGACGATCAGCTCGCCGATCGGCGATATTCATGCCCGACGCGATGAGGGCGGAGCACCGGTTACCTATGCTGTACCGTTCACCGGCGCCGGCCTCTGGGGCAGCATGCGCGGCTATATCGGAGTCAACGCGGAACTGGATGAGATGACCGGGCTGGCGTTCACCGAACATAGTGAAACCCCCGGTCTTGGCGGCCGCATTGATGAGCTGGTGTATCGTGAGCAGTTTATCGGCCTGCCGATTGCCAGCGACACGCGGCTGGCCTATGGCGCGGCTGGCGGCGAGACCATTGACGCGATCACCGGCGCGACCTCAACGTCAAACGCGGTGCTCAGTATACTCAACAGAGTCCTCTCGGACAATCTGCCGGAAGTGGAGGTGGCGGTCAATGGCTGAAGGTCTTCGTCAAGTCATATCACGTAATGTCTGGAAAGATAATCAGGTCCTGCGCCAGATTCTCGGCATCTGTTCCAGTCTGGCTGTCACCAACCTGATGACCAATTCACTGGTCATGGGGCTCGGGCTGACGTTTGTCACCACATTGTCCAGCCTGACCATATCGATGCTGCGCAACCTGATCCCCCATCGGATTCGCATGATTGTCCAGACGCTAATCATCGCGTCCTATGTCATCCTGGTGGATATCTTTCTCAAAGCCAATCTGCCGGATATCAGCAAGGCACTCGGGCCCTATGTCGGCCTGATCATCACCAACTGCATCATCATGGGCCGTGCCGAGGCCTATGCGCAGAAGAACCCGCCGCTGTTATCGGCCGCGGATGGTCTGTTTGCCGGAATCGGCTATACCCTGGTGCTTCTGATCATTGCCTTCATCCGTGAGTTTCTCGGTTTCGGCAGCGTCTTCGGCTGGCAGATCCCGTTTCTCAATTTCGAGAAATGGACGATCATGGTGATGCCGCCGGCGGCCTTCTTTATCATTGGTGTCCTGATCTGGGTGATGGCCAATCTTTTCGCTCCGAAATCCGGTAAGAAATCTTAAGCAGGGAGGTGTTGTCATATGGCCGGTGAAATCAGCCCGTTTGTTATCTTTTTCGCGTCAATTCTGACCAGCAATATGATTTTGTCGAATTTTCTCGGCATGTGTTCCTATATATCCATTTCCGGTGAGTACAAAACCGCGTCCGGACTGGGGAAATCGGTGACTCTGGTTATGGTGTTTACCACGGTGATTAATTTCGCGATTTACCACCTGGTGATTGTCCCGCTCAATTTACAGTATCTCCAGTACATCCTGTTCATCATCATCATCGCGGCAACGGTGCAGATTATCGAGATGGCCATGGACCGGTTCCTGCCGG
The DNA here is from genome assembly GCA_009929975.1 of Clostridia bacterium. Taxonomy (GTDB): domain Bacteria; phylum Bacillota; class Clostridia; order Saccharofermentanales; family UBA5734; genus SLHU01. The sequence goes on along the minus strand of RZZF01000198.1, from coordinate 1,165 downwards.
ATCTTCATGTCAAGCTGGGAATCTTCCTGCCGCTGATTACCGTGAACTGCGCGATTCTCGGAACCACCCTGTTCATGGTGATTCGTGACTACGGCTTTGTCCAGTCGCTCGTCTTCGGCCTTGGCAGCGGCCTTGGCTGGTGGCTGGCGATCAGCGCGCTGGCGGCGATCCGGGAGAAGATGGCAAAAACCAAGCTGCCGCGCGGCCTGGCCGGACCCGGCATCGCGTTTATCATTACTGGAATCATGGCCCTCGCGTTCATCGGGTTTTCCGGAATCTTCACGATTCAGTAACTGGATTCACAGTCGGGTTTCCACAGCGGAAACGGCTGACGCAAAGTTAAAGAAAGGTGACAGTGTATGGCGATCGTAACGACCGTGCTCAGCATCTCCCTGATCTCCGGCGGTCTGGCCCTGATTATTGTCATAGCCGAGCATTTTCTCAATAATTACGGGGAATGCAGCATCGATATCAATGAGGGTGACCGGCAGTTGACCGTGACGGGCGGATCTTCCCTTTTGTCGACCTTGTCCGGACAGAAAATCTATCTGCCCTCTGCCTGCGGCGGCAAGGCGACCTGCGGGTTGTGCAAGGTACAGGTACTTGAGGGTGCCGGACCGCTTCTGCCGACAGAAGAACCTTATCTGACGCCTGATGAAATAACGGACAACTATCGGCTGGCCTGCCAGGTCAAGATCAAAACCAATATCAAAATACTGATTCCGGAAGAGTTGTTCAATATCCGGGCCTGGAACATGAATGTCGACTCCATCACGCAGCTGACTCATGATATCAAGGGGCTGCATCTGTCGCTGCCGAAGGGCGAAACCATCAAGTTCAAGGCCGGGCAGTATGTTCAATTTCATACCAAGCCCTATGGGAAAGTGAAAGATACCGTTTTCCGCGCGTACTCGATCGCGTCAGTGCCATCGGAGCAGACCGCGATCGACCTGATCGTCCGGCGGGTTCCGGAAGGCCTCTGTACGACCTATGTGCACGATGTCCTCAAAGAAGGGGAGCAGGCGACCGTCAGCGGCCCTTATGGTGATTTTTATCTGCGCGGCAACCGTTCCCAGCTGATCATGATCGCCGGCGGTTCCGGCCTGGCGCCGATCCAGTCGATTATTCTCGATGTGCTCGAACGCGGACTTGACCTGGATATGCA
>RZZF01000197.1 GCA_009929975.1 Clostridia bacterium | reverse complement strand
CTTTCATGCGGAGCAGTTCATCAGCCACCGCGTTGGATGCCTGATTCTGCCGCAGATGCGGTAGATCCAGATATCGCAGCACCGTATGCAGCAAGGTCCCCAGCTGACGGGCACCACGCGGGGTAAGCCGGCTCTCTCCGGCAAGATCTGAAATCTGCAATGTCAGGTTGATCCCGCGCTGATCATGAATATCCGGCAGATGATCCTGGTCTATCCGTTCACCGTTCAGTCGATAGTCATGACCGCCGCTGTCGTCCCTGGCCTCCCATTCCTGTTCCCGTCGCTTCAGCTCGCTGACAGCCCATTTGACCGGCAGCCGGGTCGCGGACTCGTGCGAATACACACCAAGAACCCGCTGCCGCAACAATGAATGATCAGCACCACCTGGGGCAGTGGACGGCACGACCTGGCTGAACAGCGGATACTTTTGCTCAGACTGATCCACCGTGGCCGAGGCGGCGCTTTCATCAGCTGGTGGTATCCCGGGGCAGCCCATGGCTTCATCCCGTAAAGCCGACCAGCTGACCCACTCACTTTGCCAGGCCGTCGGACGCGGCTGGAAGCCCTCATCCGGAACAGCCGGTCCTGCAGCGTCTGCTGCCAGCAGGCCGTCTACCGCAAATTCCGGATCGCGCGCCAGCGCCAGCACCATCCAGTGCAGGACCGACTGACAGGACAAGACCAGATAATCCGGCAGCCGGTCGCTGTCGGCCCGACGGGCCTGGCGCAGAAGGGCAAGCAGGCGATCCTTCTGGCGGACCGTCACCGAGGCACTGACGAACAGTCGGTCCCGGGCCCGGGTCAGAGCAACATAGAACAGGCGCAGTTCCTCAGCCATCACAGCGGCACGGATTTCTTCCAGCATCGCCAGCTTCAGGTGACTGGCGTATCTGATCTGCCGTTCAGGATCGATATAATCCATTCCGATGCCCAGCGATTCACTCATCAGCAGTGGTTCCTGACTTTCACGCGGAGTCAGGCGATAGCTGGTTCCGATGAGAAAGACGACGGGAAACTCCAATCCCTTGCTGCCATGGATGGTCATGACCCGCACCCCGTCCTGTTCAAGTGACTGGTAATCAAAGCCCTTGCCCAGCGCATCCTTCTCACGCAGAGCGTCAAGGTGGCTGACAAACTGATGGACCCCGCGGCGCTGCTGCCGTTCAAACTGGCGGGCAAGTGTCTGCAGCTGGCGCAGCACACGGATTCTGCCGGTGCCGTCTGTTCTCAGTGACAATTGATCGAGCCAGTAGCTGCGCCCGTAAAAATCTTCGAGCAGCTCATCAATCCGAAGGTCCACTGAACGGTCCCGCCACTGACCAATCCAGTCAAGAAAGGAACGAACCTTGCCACGCAGTCCGATATCCGTTCCGGATTCGGCGTAGTGATCAACCGCCTGCCAGAAAAAAGCCGGCGGCTGTTCCATCGACCGCCCGAAAAGACGGATTTCAGCCAGATCATCATCCGCGAAGGAAATCCCCGCCAGCCCAGATCGCATGACTGAAGCCAGGGGGAAATCCTGGCACCGATTGTCCAGCAGATGGAGAAACGCTTCCGCCAGGCGAAGTTCAGGAATATCAAACGCGTTCGCTTCATATCCTTCCAGAACGGTTATGCCGGCTTCCCGCAGATGGATGACCGTTGATTCAACCATCCTCCGGGTGCGGCAGAGAACCGCGATGTCACTCAGAGCATAGCCGGCGGCAAGCTGTTCCCGGATGCGCGACGCCACCAGCCGTGCTTCTCGCTCATAGCCGCTGAGCAGTGTGTCAAGCGCCCGCCGCGACGGGCCAGATCCACCACCCTCACCATCGTCCGGCGGATCATCTGGATTGTCCTCATTCAGCTCAGCCGCTTCATCTGATGTCAACAGTATAAATCTGACCGGATGCGGATCATCGGGATGATCATCCCGATGCGGCACCAGAGCCTGCCGGCTGTCATAATCAATTTCACCCGTACCGGTTGTCATGATCTGATGAAAAATATCATTGACTGACTGCAGGATGCGGTTGACGCTGCGAAAATTGCGATTAAGCTCAATCAGTGTCCCGGACTGGCGGCCCTCATAATCCAGTGCTTTTTCGCGAAATATCTGAGGCCGCGCATGGCGAAACCGGTAAATACTCTGCTTCAGGTCACCAACCATCAGACAGTTATTGCGGCTGACAGCCTGGAGAACGGCTTCCTGAATGCTGCTGGTGTCCTGGTATTCATCAATATAGACTTCGGTGAACCGCTGGCGGTAATGGCGGCTGACTTCCGGCAGCCGCAGCAGGCGCAGCGCGAAATGCTCAAAGTCAGAAAAATCGATCAGGCCGGCCGCCGCCTTGTCCGCGGCATAGCGCTGGTCCAGATCGAGCACCAGCTGGTAAAACTGGCGGACAACAGGCAGCATATCACGCAGATCCTGCTCAATCGACGCACGGGATGACATAAACAGCGGCCGGGTGTCAAAGACAAACGAGTCCGTATACTTCTTGGTCCGGCATTCACCGGTCAGCATATGCACCACTTCCGCGACCTGCTCAATGAACAGGGTCATGAACGCTATTTTTTCCGGAGTATCGGCGCGGTTGGACCGCGGCAGATCAAGTGATGCCAGGGGCTGGGCGATCCGGCGTATCTCATCCCATGCCGGCTGGCCGGCCCGGATATGTTCCGCCAGAACTTCCAGACAGGAGAACAGGCCGTTGAACTGGTCATGATATGCTTTATTTCGTTCAGGATCGCGAATAAAACGTACCTGGCCGGACAGCAGCTCACGCAGACGGGGAATGGCAGCCAGGGCCCGGCGAAGGCGCAGGTCAAGCATGTCATAGATCCGTGTCGCGTGGCGGCTGGAGGAAAAATCCAGAACCGCGTCTGCGAGATCGCTGAGCCGCTCATGGATGAAGGAGGTGTAGTCAGGCAGACTGCGCAGATACTGGTACTGCGCGATAAGCAGATCCAGCAGCGGCTGATCGGTGCGGCTGCTGCCATAGCTGTCCGTCAGACGATAAAACGGACGAATCCAGGCCGGTTCATCCTGCTCTGACGAAATTTCGCTGCTTTGACTGCCATCTTGCCACTCATCGATGCGCTCATAACAGTCCCGCAGAATGGCGCGGGCACTTTCGCCCAGAATCAGTTCGGCTTCAATCCCGTCATCTACGGAGAAGGAAGCATCCAGCAGCGGCTGATCTGAGGCATCACGCAGCAGATAGATGAAATCCCTGATCACCCGCAGGCAAAACGCGTGAATTGTTGAGACCGCGGCTCCCGGCAGCAGTGACAGCTGACGGCTGAGATACTGGCGTCGGCGCATATCCCGGCTCTCAGACAGCGCGTCGCGCAGTTTGGTTTCGATGCGCGTTTTCATTTCATGCGCCGCGCTTTCCGTGAACGTCATGACCAGCAGATGCTGGACATCGGTCTCACCCCGGCTGATCCGCTGAACAATCCGATCGGTCAGAACGGCGGTCTTGCCGGATCCGGCCGCGGCTGAAACCAGAATATCACCGACAGGCGCGTCGAGTATTTTCTGCTGTTGGCTGGTCAGCTTCATACTTGATCCTCCATCTGTTCGCTCAGCCAGGCGGAAAACCGCTGTCGTTTCGTCAGTTTCTCCTGCGGTTGAATCAGCTGATCAATCGGCTGAAGCCAGCGACAGGCCGAGGGACTACCGTCATGACGGCACAGCGCCTGCATCTGACACCATTCACAGGGCAGCGGTCGTCCCTGCAGACGGACCGGCCTGGCTGAATATTCACCTGACTGCATCTGCCGGCCGAGCAGGGCTGCCTGATGCTGGCTGTGGCGGCTCAGGCGGGACAAAAGTTCCGGCGGCAGCTGGTAGGATACGAGCTGGCCCTTCCGTTCGAGCTGTGCTCTGATCGATTGGGGATCGTCGGCTTGAGCCGCCGTGACCGCAAGTACGGGCCGGTCAAAATGAAAATAGGCGGCATCTGCGGCGAGCTGATCGTGGTGTGAGGCCTGATAAGCCGCAAGGTAAAGTGGCAGCTGAAGATCCAACCCATGATAC
>RZZF01000196.1 GCA_009929975.1 Clostridia bacterium | reverse complement strand
AGACCATGGATTTCCGGCCGGCTGCCCGGCAGCTCGGCGTAGACCGGTTGTCCGTTGATCAACAGGCTCCGGCCGCTGATTTGCAGATGGGTTGACATATTGAATCCTCCTTTTGCTCAAAAACAGAGTACTGTTTTCTATTATGACATAAACCTGTGATACTGCAGCGGACATTGTCGCCGATCCGCAAAACCGCTATCATGAAGACAGTATGACAGACTGGAATCATCTCAAAGATAAATGGAGGATCCGGACATGATACAACAGAGTTTGAATGGCCACTGGACATTGAATGTCCTGACACAACAGCGTGAACCCGTATTTTCCGATGTCAGTGCCCAGGTGCCTGGTTCCGTTTACACCGACTGCCTGGCAGCCGGTCTGATTGGGGATCCGTTTTATCGTGATCAGGAACTGGACGCGCTCAAGCTGATGGAACATCGCTTCATCTACACGCGGACCTTTGCAGCTGATCCGGATTTTGGTCGCTGCGACGCGGTTCTGCTGCGCTGTTTCGGTCTGGACACGCTCGCGTCGGTTTATCTCAATGACCGCCTGATCGACCGCACGGACAATATGCACCGGACCTATGAATATGCCGTTGACGATTATCTGCGTGACGGCGAAAATGAGATCCGGATTGAATTTGATTCGCCGACCCGTTTTATCCGCGAGGCATGGGACGAGGCTCCGATCAATGGCGCTGATGATGCCATGCGCGGCTTTCCCTATCTGCGCAAGGGCCATTGCATGTTCGGCTGGGACTGGGGTCCGCGGCTTCCGGATGCCGGTATCTGGCGTCCCATTGAACTGGTTGGCATCAAGAAGGCGCGAATCAGTCAGGTTTATATCTGGCAGGACCACAGCCCTGAGCAGGTGATGGTTGATCTGGACATTGAAACGGAGGACTGGTCTGAACAAGACGGAGTGGTCTCCTTACGCACCGTGACGACCTTGTCAGATCCTGAAGGGCATGAGCTGCTCACGCAGGAAAATGACAGCTCGCTGGTCATTCTGCAGCCAAGGCTGTGGTGGCCGCGCGGATACGGTGAACAGCCGCTCTATACCATAACCGTCAAATTATTCGCGGGCGATGACTGTGTTGATATCTGGCAGCGCCGCATCGGTCTGCGCACGGTTACGGTCAGCCGCCAGCCGGATGAATGGGGTGAATCCTTTGCCCATGAAATCAACGGGGTCAAACTATTCGCGATGGGGGCGGACTATATTCCGGAGGATAACCTGACCGGACGGCTGAATCCGGCGAGAACGCGCCGGCTGCTCGAGGATGCCGTACTGGCGAACTTCAACACGATCCGGGTCTGGGGTGGCGGATATTATCCAGAGGACTGGTTTTTTGATATCTGCGATGAACTGGGGCTGCTCGTCTGGCAGGATTTCATGTTCGCCTGTGCCAACTATGAACTGACACCTGAGTTCAAGGAAAATATCCGCCAGGAATGCATCGATAATGTGATCCGCCTGCGCCATCATGCTTCACTGGCGCTCTGGTGCGGCAACAATGAAATGGAAATGTTCCAGGCCAATGAGCGGTTTGATCCCACTCCGAGCCAGAAAGCGGATTATATCCGGATGTTTGAGTATCTGATCCCGGAAATTCTGGAAGCCTATGACCCGCAGACATTTTACTGGCCGGCTTCACCGTCCTCGGGCGGCGGGTTTGATGAACCGAATGATCCGAATCGCGGAGATGTCCATTACTGGGATGTCTGGCACGGTGATAAACCTTTTTCAGATTATCGCAATTATCATTTCCGTTATGCCTCGGAGTTCGGCTTTCAGGCGTTTCCTTCGCTGAAAACTGTCAAGACCTTTACAGAACCGTCAGACCGCAATATTTTCAGCCGCGTTATGGAAATGCACCAGCGCAACAAGGCGGCCAACGGAAAAATTCTCAATTACATGTCCGCGACATATCTTTATCCCAAGGATTTTGACCATCTCCTATATGCCTCGCAGCTGCTTCAGGCCGAAGCGATTCAATATGGTGTTGAACACTGGCGGCGGCATCGCGGCCGCTGTATGGGTGCGATCTACTGGCAGCTCAATGACTGCTGGCCGGTGGCTTCCTGGTCGAGCATCGATTCACTTGGCCGCTGGAAAGCCCTGCATTACTACGCACGCCGCTTCTTCGCCCCGGTCATGATATCCTGTGAGGAAAACGGGGAGATGACCCAGCGGCGTTTTGTCAATGAGGAGCCACATGAGATCCAGCTGAGTGCTTCAATCGCCGTTGCCAATGAGCAGCGCCGTGCGGCCAGCGGTGTCGTCCGCTGGGCGCTGGTTGACGCGGACGATCGTGTTATCCGGCATGATGAGGCAAAGATAGAAGTCCCGGCCCTGTCATCGGTCTGGCTTCCGCAGCTCCATTTTACGGAGGCTGAAGCAACCCGTCATTATCTGAGCTATGAATTCATCAGTGACGGTGATGTGGTCAGTAGAGGCTCGGTGCTGTTCTGCGCGCCGAAGCATTTCCCGTTCCGCGATCCGCAATTGTCCTGGCAGCTTGACGGGGACCTGCTCACAGTCAAGGCAAAGCATTATGCCCGTTGTATCGAAATTGAGGATTTGGATTCCGACCTGCTTCTCTCAGATAATTATTTTTATCTGAACGGCGGCGAGAGCTGTACCGTCAGAATTTTGCGCGGTCAGCCATCATCGATCCGTCTGCGCAGTGTTTTTGACATCGCGGAATGGAGTGACGATTAGCCACGGTCTACGCGAAGCGGAAAAAGGCATGGCCGCCTGAGCTGCCATGCCTTTTTTGATTTGGTAACTGAAAAAATCAGATGATGTCCCTACTCTCGATCTCCGGCGCTTCCATATTGTTTCCGCGGTTCCAATAAGCGTTGCTGCAGTCTGAACAAATTTCGCGTGCCGCATCCCAGTCAATGGCTTCTGCCACAGCCGCCCGGCTGATGCGGCCTTCTGTCGCGAATGTGATGTTCCGGCATAAGTCGCTTGGGATTTCTTTTTTCAGCATTGGGCAATACACCGTCTGTTTGTCCATAAAAGCACCTCCGTCTGGCCTGTCTGTTAATTTCATTATACAGGACAGGATGCATAAAAACCAGCCGGATGATCCCGTGATATTTGTGTCATTTATTATGCTATAGCGTATTTTCAGGCTTAAGGCATAAATCAGAGCAGGCTGCTGTCGTTCGAACTCAGTCCGAGCCATTTCGCGGCCGTCGCGGCGATATGCTGAAAGCCCTGGCGGGTCCCGAGATTTCTGCCTGTTGTCTTTGCCGGGCTGTACATGATCAGGGGAACGGCTTCCCGCGTATGATCGCTGCCGGGGAATGTGGGATCACAGCCATGGTCGGCGGTGATCATCAGCAGATCCTCCGGTCCGGTCCGCTCAACCAGACGCGGCAGCTGCCGGTCGAAATCCATCATGGCACCGGCGTAGCCGTCCCGGTCATTGCGGTGACCGTACAGCATGTCGAAATCAACCAGATTCACCATGAGAAGCCCGCTGAATCTGGTGCTCATCAGCTCGATCGTTTGCTCGATACCAGCCTGGTTGTTCTCAGTTTTCCAGCTCTGGCTGATCCCGCGACCGGCGAAGATATCACTGATCTTGCCGACCGCGAGAACCTGCCGGCCTGCCTCTGTCACCTGATCAAGCAGAGTCGGGCAAATCGGTGCGAGTGAAAAATCACGCCGGCGCGAGGTGCGCTGCCAGTCCGGAGCCTGCCCGGTAAACGGTCTGGCGATGACTCGCCCGACCGCATGGGGCGGAACCAGGAGCTCCCTTGCCTGACGACAGATGGTGTAGAGCTGTTCCGGAGGGATGACCGCTTCATGGGCCGCGATTTGGAAAACACTGTCTGCCGAGGTATAGACGATCGGCCAGCCGGTCTCCACATGCTGCTGGCCAAGCCGCTGGATGATCTCTGTTCCTGAAGCGACACAGTTGCCGAGTGTCCGTCGGCCGATCAGCGACTCAAAGCGATGGATCAGATCATTCGGAAAACCAGCCGGGTAGGTAGGAAATGGTTCACGGAGAATAC
>RZZF01000195.1 GCA_009929975.1 Clostridia bacterium | reverse complement strand
CCATAGGCCTTGCCGATGGTTCCATTGTCATCCGCCCAGCTATCCCAGATATGACTGTTCAGATCGGCAATCCGGTTGGATTTTTTCTGCCAGATCCAGAGAATTTCATCAATCGCCGCCCGGAAATTGATCGGCCGAATCGTTAAAATCGGCAGTTCCTCCGCCAGATCATAACGATTCACCAGACCAAACAGTTTTATGGTATAAGCCGGGTCTCCATCCGGCCAGTGCGGACGCACCGACTCACCTGTCTGGTCATAGCCATGGGCCAGAATCTGCCGGCAATTTTCTTTGAAGATGTCATCTGCTCTGCTCATGCATCCACCTCCTGTCTGCTCTATTCATCAAGTATAACGGATGCCGTCCTTATTTTCCAGCACGAGCACTCAGCCGCTGCGGGATGGCCGCTCCGATGCATGATGAAAACGGCCGTTTCCACAGAAAAACAGCCGTTTCAATCTAAATAGCAGACAAATTTCTATAACAGGGCAAAATGAGGGCTTTCAATGATTGATTTCATCTGACACAGGCAGAAAGGATGTCCGGCAGGATCAAACATCACGCGCCAGTCGGTGGAAAACTGCGTTTCCGCGATGGCAGCACCGCAATCGACCGCATGCCGCACGGCTTTTTCCAGATCATTGACGGCGAAGTCAATATGGGCCATTTGCTGCTGAGCACCAGGTTCTTCCGGCCAGACCGGCGGTTCATAATCGGAATTGAGCTGAAACAGCAATCCGGGATAGGCTCCCTGCTGTGTTCCCGGGGCACATACGCAAGCCCATTCATTATCAAGTATGACCGCCTCCCACTTGAGTAAAGCCGCGTAAAACCCGGCTAAGTCATGGGGTTTCCTGCAATCGAGGGTCAATGAGTACATTTTGATTGTCACTTCATCATCCATCACGCTTACCTCCTGGCATTAAATCATCATACGTTGACCGTCAGTCGGTGGGATGCTGCCGGCTCTCCCCTTACAATAACACAAGGATTCCGCAAGAAAAAAGACATGACTTTCCTTGAGAAAATCATGTCTATGACTGGTCGGAGTGAGAGGACTTGAACCTCCGGCCTCTTGCTCCCGAAGCAAGCGCTCTACCACCTGAGCCACACCCCGTCAACCTTGACCATTCTACTGGTATAACCCTTTGATGTCAAGGCCTGAAAGCGGCTGGCCGGAAACTTTTCCCATGACGCTACAGCTGGCGCGTGGCCACTTCCTGCTGCAGCCTGGCGATCATATCAGCGATTACGACCGCTCCGAGATCACCGTCGCGCCGCGAACGGACCGCCACGGTTCCCGCTTCAATCTCCTGATCACCGATGATCAGCATATACTGCAGTTTCTCCATCTGCGCCTCGCGGATTTTTTTGCCGATTTTCTCATCCCTGCCATCGACTGAAACACGCAGTCCCGCCTGGCGAAGCTGTTGTGCCAGCTGGTTCGCCGCGTCAAGATGGCGTTCAGAGATCGGCAGGATGCGGGCTTGCTCCGGCGCCATCCAGAGTGGCAGTGCTCCGGCATATTTCTCAATCAGAAGCGCCAGCGTGCGTTCATAACAGCCGATTGATGTCCGATGGATGATGAACGGTGCTTGTTTTTCGCCGTTGCGATCGGTATAGGTCATGCCGAAACGGTCGGCCAGCTGGAAGTCGATCTGAACCGTAATGAGTGTATCTTCCTTGCCGAAGACATTGCGGATCTGAATATCCAGTTTCGGACCGTAAAAAGCCGCCTCACCGTCTGCAACGGTATACTCCAGTTCCATATGGTCAAGGATCCCCTGCATGGTACTCTGGGCCGCGTCCCATTGCGCCGGATCACCGATATACTTATCACGGTTCTGCGGATCCCAACGCGAGAAGCGGTAGCTGACATCGTCATGCAGGCCGATGGTCTCGAGCATGAAACGGGCCAGGTCGAGACTGCCGCGGAATTCGCCCTCAAGCTGATCCGGCGTGCAGACAATATGGCCCTCGGAAATCGTAAACTGGCGCAGGCGGATCAGGCCGTGCATCTCACCGGACGATTCATTGCGGAACAGGGTTGATGTCTCATTATAGCGGATCGGCAGATCGCGGTAGCTGCGGGTCTTCAACAGGTAGGCCTGGAACTGGAACGGACAGGTCATCGGCCGCAGGGCCAGAACGTCTTCGGTATCCGCCTTGTCGGGATCTCCCATGATAAACATGCCATCCCGGTAATGCTGCCAGTGTCCGGATATCTTATATAGATCGGATTTGGCCATCAGCGGTGTCTTGGTCAGCAGATAACCGCGTTTCTCTTCCTCGTCTTCAACAAAACGCTGCAGGATCTGCAGGACCCGGGCACCCTTCGGCAACATGATCGGCAGACCCTGGCCGATGTATTCGGTGGTCGTGAAAAACCCGAGTTCGCGTCCGAGTTTGTTATGGTCGCGGCGGCGGGCTTCTTCCTGTTTTTCCAGCCAATCCTTCAGCTGTTCCTTATCGGGAAAGCTGATGCCATAAATCCGCTGCAGCATCTTATTCTTCTCACTGCCGCGCCAGTATGCCCCGGCCGACTGGGTCAGCTTGACCGCCTTGACCTGGCCGGTATGTTCAAGGTGAGGCCCGCTGCACAGGTCAGTGAAATCATCCTGGCGGTAAAATGAGATGACCGCGTCTGCCGGCAGATCATCAATCAACTCCACTTTATAGGGCTCTTCACGCTCCATCATATAGCGCCGCGCGGCATCCCGATCCAGTTCAAAGCGCTCCAGCGGAATTTTCGCCTTGATAATTTTTTTCATTTCCTTCTCAATGTCCTTCAGCTCGTCAGAACTGAACGGCTCATTGCGGTCAAAATCATAATAGAAGCCCTGTTCAATCGCCGGGCCGATCCCCAATTTGACATCAGAGTATAACCGCTTAACCGCATGGGCCAGTATATGTGATGATGTGTGCCAGTAGCTCCGGCGCAGATCAGCATCAGAAAAATCAAACATGCGTGCCTCCTCGCTGTGCGTTCACAGATAATCTTAACCCATCATAATCCATTCGAAGCCGCCTGTAAATCCGAAGACGGCTTGTTATGAGTGAGATTCAGCTGTTTACCCTGCCGAATTGACATAAATGTAATCTTCCAGCGCGGCAAAGCGGCTCTCCTTGATTCCAGGGACAAGCATGAGATCCTCACAACAGGAAAAAACGCCATGTTCCTCACGATAGTCGACAATCGCCCTGGCCGTGACAGGCCCGATGCCCGGCAGCTGTTCAAATTCCGCTTGATTGGCCGTGTTCAAGTCGAGCAGCGGCGCCCGGTCCTGATCGTTCTGCGGAACGGTCGGCAGCAGACCGGGATGATTCAGTGCCTCTTCACGGGTTGGGATGTAGATCTGCTGGTTGACATCGAGGCGCAGAGCCAGATTGATCTGTTCTGACGCTGCGTCTTCACTCAGACCGCCGGCCTGGTCCAGCAATTCGAACAGATACGATCCGACCGGGATGTGATAGATGCCGGGCTGACAGACCGCGCCGACCAGATGGATCGGGATCATCCGCTTTTCATCGGCATCGACGCCAGAATCAGAGGGCTGGCTCAGCGGCTGAGACGCTCCGCTGACGTGAGCGGACTCAACCTGGCCAGAGGGATCCGGCTGAGTCTGGACAATCTGCCATTCGTGCGCGTCAACCAACGAATCAATCAATAGACTGAGCATCACAAGTACACAGATGATGCTGCCGCCGATCAGCGGCAGCTTGTTGTTCCTGAGTTGGATTTTCACAAACCGGCAGCACCCTCCTTCTCCCAGTTTCTGCCACAATCCTAACAGAAAAGGACCGCCTCAGCGGTCCTCCGGTTCGACATATTCCGACAATTGCGGCCAGATCACGCGTGGCGCTGACCCTGCCACAGTTTTTCCAGACTGTAAAACTGCCGTTCTTCCATATGGAGAATATGAACAATGATGTCACCGTAATCAAGTAGAATCCAGCGGCCTGATGAATAGCCTTCAACATGATCCGGCAGTCGTCTGGATTGTTCCCTGATGCCGGTTTCCACCGCATCCGCCAGAAACTGTGTGTTGGGCA
>RZZF01000194.1 GCA_009929975.1 Clostridia bacterium | reverse complement strand
GTACAGACCTTCTACCGCGGTGTTGATCCGACCGGTATCGCTAATGTCACCATGACCGGTTTCAATACCCCTTGCCGTATCGGCCGTGCGATCTGCATGCCGGGCGACGTGGTACTCGGAACAATCAGCGGTGTTATCTTCATACCGCCGCAGCATGCTGAAGAAGTTGTTATCCATGCTGAAAAATCGCATATCCGTGACGTTTTCGGTTTCATCCGTCTTGATGAAAAAGTCTACTCAACCGCGCAGGTCGATACCGCCTGGACAATGGCGATGTGGGAAGATTTCATTAACTGGTTCAAGACCAGTGACAAGGCCGCAGACTATCAGCACCTTGACTGGACAGAAGAACTGGATAAAGCACGCGAAGTCGACGAGAATAACTCGCAGGTTCGTCTGTAATCAACTGATCAGGGCGATGGTTGATCGTCCATGCACAATGGTAAAAGAAGACCGGGAGCTTAGGCTTCCGGTCTTTTTTACCGCGCCATTTCATTTGATGAAATCCACAAAAAAAGAAGCGTGGGCCGGAGCCCACGCTTCTTTTTCATGTGTTAGTACGATTGCTGCGGATTGATTATTCGAGTGCGCCGCTGTTCAGTTCATCAAGAACCAGCTGGACGGTCGGCATCATCGAATCAACCCATTCCTGCCACAGCGCACCGACATCGGTGTCAGCCGGCATGGCAATCAGCTGGGTCATCTTCTCTTTCGCTTCGATGTTGAAGGTACCATACTGATCCTTATTCGGAGCAGAGCCAAACGCGACATAGAAGTCGAAAGGCTTAATGGCAGATTTCACATCGCCGTTTGCGAATGTGTTCCAGAGACGATCGCGCTCTTCGTACTGATACATGATGGTACCAGGGCCGAGGACCGTACGGCCGTTCTCAGAACCATTGGCTTCGTTGAATTCGTGAACATTGGTATAAGGGTTCACATAGGTTTCGGTTTCTTCATTGTATTCCCAGAGCAGTTCGATGTCGGTCAGGCCGTCGCCGGTCTTGTTGTAATCGATCCCGGGAACACCGTAGGAGCGAAGGAGAATGCCTTCGTCGGTCTTGAGATAATCCCAGAAATCAAAGACGCGCTGGGTGGCTTCGTCGCTGATTTTGTGGCTCAGCGCGGTCACGGTCCAGTAGTCTTCAGTCTGGGTCATGTACCAGGTGCCGTCCCAACCGGAAACGATGGCGATACCGAAGTCTTCGCGCTGCTCGATGACACCGTCGGTGATCATCTGCGTTGTCCAGTCATTGAGAGAACCGGTGACATTGTAGGTCGCGAAAGCCAGACCGGATTTGGTCATGTCTTCACTCTCAGTTCCTGAGAAAACCATGTTGTCCTGATAGATCAGGCCTTCAGTGTACATTTCGTGGGTCAGCTCAACACCGCGCTTATAATCTTCGGTCGCGGCCGGCCAGATATATTGGCCGCTGTCGTCCTTGATATAAGAACAGGTCTCGTTGCCTTCAGCTGCCGGAGCGGAGATGAACAGAACCGGTGCGTGCGGGAACGCCCAGGTCGGCATAACCAGACCGGCGTTGGCAGCACCATTTTCGCCCGGATCCTGCTCGAGGACCGCACGAATCAGTTCACGCCATTCTTCAAAGGTGTAGATGTCGCCTTCTTTGTAAAGGCCGACTTCCTTGGCCCAGTCACGGCGATAGCTCCAGTGCGAGGTATAGCAGTTCTGAGCTTCCGGAGGATTGTCACGCAATGACGGCCATGAATACAAGGTGCCGTCAACACTCAGAGCGTCAATGGAAGCCGCGTTGTTGTAAACTTCGAGCAGATTCGCACGATCACCGAGTTTTTCCTCTGTGATACCAGAGAACGCGCCCTGACGGGCCCAGCTCTTGTACTCATACGCGGTCGCGCCTTTGAGATCCCACCAGATCAGATCCGGTGCGTCATCAGTGGCGATCCAGGTACGGATCTTTTCATTCCAGTCACCCCAGCTGACCGGGACATACTCGAATGTCAGATTGAATTTTTCTTTGATGTACTCGTTGCGGGCGTGGTTGCCATTTTTCTCAGCGTTCATCACGTTCATTGAAACCTGAATCGGCTCAGCATAATCGGAACCACCTTCGCTCGGTTCGGTTGTGTCCTCGCCACCGTCGTCTTTTGTGGTGGTTGTGGTGGTGTCGTCACCGCCTGGTGCGGCTGTGGTGGTGGTATCGTCCTGGCAGCCGACCGCAAAGGTCAACAGCAGCATGAGTACCAACACCAGACTGATCAATTTCTTCATGTTATCTTCTCCTCTCTATATTATGGGGGATTTCTCCCTGTGGGAGCGTGTTACTCCTTGACAGCGCCAAGCGTCAGCCCGGACAGAAAGTAGCGCTGCAGGAACGGATAAAGGGCCATGACCGGAACCATAGAGACAATGATTGAACTCATCTTGATGGAGTCTCCGGCGATATCCGGTTTCATCTGGCCGGGAATATTCTGTGTCGCCATCATATTGACATCGTTGATGATCGTTCTCAGAACATTCTGCAGTGGCCATTTGTCGACGGATTTGATGAACAACATCGCGTGATACCACTCATTCCATCGTTCCACGGCATAGTACAGCGTGAAGGTCGCCAGAATCGGCAGCGACAACGGAATCATGATCCTGACCAGAATCGTCCAGTCATTCGCGCCATCCATCTTCGCTGATTCCTGCAAAGATTCAGGGATGGTACGGAAGTAATTGGAGATGATCAGCATGTACATCATATTGAGTCCGGACGGTATGACCATGACCCAAATGGAATTAATCATGCCAAGATCACGGATCAGGAGATAGTACGGAATCAGGACGGCGGAAAAATACATGGTGAAGACAAACATCATCCGGAAGAATTTATTGCCCGGCATGTTCTCCTTGGTCAGCGCGAAGGCGGCAAGGATCGTCAGGATCATGTTATAGATCGTTCCGGTCGCGGTAACGATGAGCGTATTGTAGTAACCCGTCCAGATCAGTTTCGATTTGAACGTAAAATCATAGGCATCCCAGGTGAAGGCCGGTGGCCAGAGCATCATGCCGCGCGATCGGACATAAACGGTATTCGGGACGATTGAAACCAGGATCGCGTTGTAAAACGGGTAGATAATGATCAGACCCAGCACACTGAGCAGCAGCAGAATGACATAATCACCGAAACGGTAGCGATTGAGCCGGTTATGGCGTGGTGTCATCACATTTCCTTTGCGGTCCGTAGACATAAACTGATGCTGTGACCCTGCGGCCGGTGGGACGAGTGAAGGTTGTGACATGTTAGCGGCCTCCTGTTACCAAAGTGTTTTCTGACCGAGCGCCCGGGTTACTGAGTTAGCGACCAGCAGCAGAATCAGATTGATGACATTCTTAAACAGACCGACAGCGGTTGTAAAACCAAAGTCGGCGCCACGCTCAAACGTCAGCCGATAGATATAGGTATCAATGATATCGCCTTTGCCATAGACAGGCGGCGAATACGTGTTGAACACCTGATCAAAACCGCCTTCCATGATGAAGCCGACACGCAGGACAAACTGGATCGCGATCATGCCGACAATACCGGGAATGATGATATTCCACATCTTCTGCAGACGGGAGCAGCCATCAATGTCAGCCGCTTCATACAGCGATTGGTCGATGCTGGCGATCGCCGCCAGATAGATGATCGTTCCCCAGCCGGCTTCTTTCCACATATCTGAAAAAACCAGCAGCCAGCGATAGGCATCGCCGTTATACAGCAGATTCCAGTCTGCGGCCGCCTGCTCATTGAAAATTTCCACGATCTTGCGGACCATACCGGTTGAACCGAATAGATTCAGCATGATACCGGCCAGCAGAACCCAGGAAAGAAAATGAGGGAAGGTATAGACCGTCTGAAGCAGCCGTTTGTAGCGCCGGGCTTTCATCTCGTTGATCATCAAAGCGAGAATAATGGGAAAAGGAAAACCAACGATGATACGCATGAAGGATATCGCCAGCGTATTGGTGACCGCCCGGATCGAATCTTTATCCGAGAACATGCGGATAAAGTGAGCGAAATCATTCCACTCGCTGGCTGCGATACCGGC
>RZZF01000193.1 GCA_009929975.1 Clostridia bacterium | reverse complement strand
GAATAACCCAGTACGGCCAGCCCGATGACTGTCAGGATGATGGCGATGATCCATTGCTTTCTGAACGTGCTACCAGTCTCTGACACGACACGTCACCTCGCGTTTCATCTCAATATCAATCAAGGTTTACAGGATGGAATTCATCGATCAGAAGTCGATCTGATTGTATTCTAGCAGGTTGTCCTGCCAATGGATAGACTCGATCCTAACAGATTGACGCTTGTCTATGTTAAGGTTATGCTTATAGATGATTACCGATGGCAAATGATGAAATGAGGGTGATGGCGATGAATTACAAAGAGGCCGCTTTACGATATAAAGCCCTGTCAGATGAAACAAGGCTGAAAATTGTTGATATGCTTTCCTGTGATGAGCTGTGTGCCTGCAATATTCTCGAGGCTTTCCAGATCACACAGCCGACATTGTCTTACCACATGAAGATTCTGACCGACAGCGGTCTGGTCAAAGCGCGTAAGGACGGGGCCTGGACACGGTATACACTGAATAAGGAACTCTTTGAGCAGCTGCGCCTGTTTATCGATCATCTGACCAGCGATCAAGAGGAATGCATCTGCCATGTCCCGTCATCTTGTCAGTGATGGCTGACGCTGTTTTTCTTTTGTTCTGTCGGCCGCATGATCGGACCTGAGACGCTCATGGTCAGATTGATGATGGTTTCAGCCATATAGCGTGGAGACTTTCGGATGTTGTCATTGAGCCATTTCTGAATGACCCCGACACAGCCGGTCAGAATGAAGGCATAGAGATACTCCGCGTCTTCCGGCGACATGTCATACCGTCTGGCCATTTCGAGCATGAAACGGTCATAGACCAGCTGGAAGATGCGCTTCTGGAAGTTAAGGTCACCACGTTCGCCGAGGAGCAGCTTACAGATCTTGGCATTTTCCCTGATATAGTCGAAAATATGCTCGACGGTGTCAACCGGAAGTATGGACGTCTGATCACCCGTGTACACTGCCAGATGTTTTTCCAGATTTTCAAACAGCTCATTCTCAATCTGTTTCATCAAGTCGTAGGGATCCGAATAATGCGCGTAGAACGTCGCCCGGTTGATGTCCGCACCTTCGCAGATGTCTTTGACAGAGATGCGGGTAATGGCCTGCTTTTCCAGCAGATCGATAAAACTTTCCTTCAGGACCATTTTGGTATATCTGACGCGGCGATCTTCTTTTTTTACAGCCATGACATTTTCCTCCAGATCATTCCGTACTGTCATCTGCTCGACAGGATGCTGGTGTTTTGTCGATTAGACAACAATTTATATTAAACTGATTGTTGAATAATATGTCATATGAATTATACTATTAATATGAAATATAAACAACGGTATGTATGATAAATAATGAATCAACACTTCTTCGCGGGTTCAGAAGATCAGCCGGAGGCACGTATATGTCCATTGCCCAGATTGTGACAAACCACAAAAAAACAGTGGTTCTCGTTTTTGTTCTGCTTACTTTGATCAGTGCTCTTTTTTCCATGCTGGTGACCATCAATTACAATATGGAGGATTATCTGCCGGATGACGCGCCTTCAACAAAAGCCATTGACGTGATGAAACAGTCCTTTGCTGAAGCGACACCGAACGCGCGTGTGATGCTGGTCGATGTCACCATCAGGGACGCACTGATCTATAAAGACGCGATTGCTGCTCTGCCGGGTGTACAGGCGGTCACCTGGCTTGATGATGTGACCGGTCGGCAGGCCCTGCTCACGACGCCGGCAGATTTTTTCGAGCCGTCGGTCGTCGACCTCTATTATAAGGACCAGCATGCCTTGGTCAGCGTTTCCATCCGATCCGGCGAGGAAGTCGAGGCGGTTGATTCGATCCGCGAACTGCTCGGTGAGCCTCACGCGATCGCCGGTCCTGCGGTCAATATGGCAGAAACGGCTTCCATGGCGGTTTCCGAGGTTGTGAAGGCGGTGATCATTCTCCTGCCGATCATCCTTTTAATCCTGATTGTCGCCACGACATCATGGATTGAGCCGTTATTTTTCCTGCTGACCATCGGTGTGGCGGTCGTGATCAATCTTGGAACGACAGCACTGTTTCCTGATGTATCCTACCTGACCCAGACGGTCAGCCCGATTCTCCAGCTGGCGGTTTCAATGGATTACGCGATTTTTCTCCTGCACAGCTTTAATGAGTACCGGACGTCCCATGAGCCTGATCGGGCCATGCAGCTGGCCATGAAGCGTGCCCTGCCGACGGTCGCCGCCAGTGCGGCAACCACCATGGTCGGATTCGCCGCGTTGATGTTCATGCGGTTTGGCATCGGTTCTGACCTGGGGATTCATCTTCTGATCGGTATTCTGCTCAGTTTTGTCTCAGTCATGGTGTTTCTGCCGGCTCTGGTGCTGCTCTTTGCCGGCTGGTCTGATAAATTCCGTCATCGCCGGCTGATTCCCAGTCTGGCCGGAGTCAGCCGCGGACTGACCAGAATCCGGATTCCCCTGATGATTCTCGCGCTTGTCGTCACGATTCCCTGTTTTCTGGCACAGCGCGACACCACCTATGTGTATGGTAATGATACGATTACCGACAGTTCGAAGGCCGGAGTGGACGCCGCCCGGATCGACGCGGTGTTCGGACAAGAGAATATGGCAGCCCTGCTGATTCCGAGAGGCGACCCCGGCGCGGAAGTTGAACTGGCCGCGGAGCTGGCCAAGATTCCGCATGTCAGTCATGTCGTCTCTTATGTCACGTCTGTCGGGTCTGAAATACCGATCCAGTTTGTTCCTGATTCGGTCCAGTCCCAATTCTATTCCGATGAGTTTGCCCGTCTGGTTCTTTATCTGAATGTACCGGAAGAAGGGGAGGCGACATTCACCGCGGTGGATCAGATCAGAGAAACCGTCTCCAGCCGCTATCCGGTGTACTATCTGGCCGGTCAGAGCGCGTCACTCGACGACATGCGGTCAATTGTCTCCGTGGATACGAAAATGGTCAGCCTGATCGCGATCATCGGTATTTTTCTGGTCATTCTGCTGACTTTCCGGTCAATCTCCATCCCGGCCTTTCTGGTTTTCAGCATTCAGTCCGCCATCTGGATTAATTTATCGATCGCTTATTTTTCGGATCAATCACTGAATTTCATCGGCTATCTGATCATCAGTACTGTACAGCTTGGCGCGACGGTCGACTACGCGATTCTATTGACCAATCACTATCTGCAGGATCGGAAAGAATTATCGCGCAAAGACGCCATGCAGAAGACACTGACCGATAATCTGGCGGCGATCCTGGTATCCGCAGGTATCCTGTCGGGTGCCGGATTTGTTCTGGCCGCGACTTCGAGCAACCCGATTATCGCCCAGCTTGGTATCCTGCTGGGCAGAGGGACGGTGCTATCTTTCGTGTCAGTTGTCTGTGTCCTGCCGGCGCTGTTGGTCATGTTTGACAAAGTCATTGCCGCGACGACGCTGCAACATGGTTTTCATAAGGCCCGCCACGGGTCTGCTTCAGAGGAGGAGCGCTCACAATGAGAAAAACAATCGCAATGACGATCAGCCTCGTTCTGCTGATGAGCCTGATCCTGATGGCGGTGGCAGCCGGTCAGCCGGTAATGGCCTCACAGATGCCATCGGAAAAAGAAGAGATCATCTATGGCCTGCTTGAGCATGATGGCCAGGTTCGCCAGTTAACGGTTGTCAACATGTTTGGCGCCGGTGATGTGGTTGACTATGGCCGTTACCGCACGGTCCAGAACTTAACCTCATCTGAACCGGTTGAACAGGTTGATGATCGTCTGAGTGTACCGAATGACGCCGCGCATTTTTCCTATCGAGGAGATCTGGAAGAAACGGCGCTGCCCTGGATGATCAAGATTCAGTATCAACTGGACGGTCAGATGATATCAGCCGGTGAGTTGGCCGGAGAAAGCGGTCAGTTGCTGATCACGGTCAGTGTTTCGGAAAATACACAGATAGATCCGGTCTTTTTTGACCATTATATGCTGCAATTGACCCTCAGCCTTGATGGCACGACATTCAGTGAAATTGAATCACCTGGAGCGACAATCGCCAATGCCGGTCAGCACAAGGTCATCAGTCCTACAATCCTGCCC
>RZZF01000192.1 GCA_009929975.1 Clostridia bacterium | reverse complement strand
ATGAACGCGAGCCCCTTTGCGGCAGTGAGGCCGACCAGCAGCGCGCCGACCAGACCGGGGCCCTGTGTCACACCGATCGCGGTCAAATCCTCCAGGCGGATCCCGGCCTGTTCCAGTGCCTGATCGATCACCGGGATGATCGCCTCAACATGCATGCGCGACGCGATTTCCGGTACGACACCGCCGTATTGATGATGCAGGTCCGCCTGCGAAGCGATCACGCTGGACAGGATCCGCCGCCCGTCAGCGACCACCGCCGCCGCGGTCTCATCACAGGAGGATTCAATCCCCAGAATCAATTGTCCTCTCTCATCGGCCACATCGGTTCCTTTCATCGCCTTGATCAGAAGAAGAAATTCGTGATCTGCTGGTCGACGATGACCATGCTGCCGAGCACAAACACATAAATCGCACAGGCCAGCAGTCCGCGCCGGTTGAGACGGCGCAGCATCCATTCCATCGCCAGCCAACCGGCCACACCGGCCGCCAGCACGCCGAACAGCAGATTGCCGAGTCCCAGCGCTTCAATCGCCGCGCCGTCGCCGCTGATCATCTCCTTGAGGTCAAGGACAAAACCGCCGGCGATGGCCGGAATCGACATGAGGAAGGAAAAGCGGATCGCTTTTTTGCGGTTGACCCGGCTGAGCAGCAGCGCGGTCAGGGTCGATCCGGACCGGGACACACCCGGCAGGATGGCAATGGCCTGGCCGATGCCGGCGATCAGAGCCTGCTTCCAGCCGATCTCGCGCTCACCGGCGGCCGGCACCTCATCGAGGTCACGTTCGCGGCGCACCAGCAGGATGGTCATGAGAAAGATGCCGGTGATCAAAAAGGATACGCCGAGAAAGCGGCCGCCGAACAGGTCGTCAAGCCAGTCGCCGAGCAACAGCGCGGCCACAACCGCCGGGATGGTCGCGATGATGATCTGCCAGGTCTTCGGTCCGAAGATATCACGCAGAATCGCCAGGATCTCGCGCCGCATCACGACGAAGACCGCGATCAGAGTGCCCATATGCAGCCAGGTGCTCAAGGTGTACATCACCTCGGGATCGGTGCCAAACAGCCGCCCGAGCAGCGTGATATGGCCTGAGCTGCTGACCGGCAAAAATTCCGTCAGGCCCTGGATCAGGCCGTAGATGATGGCTTCAATCAGATTCATGTGTTCCTCCAGCGCGTCAAGTTGACATACGGTGTAATTTTATCATAATTCCGGCGGGGCCGTGATATAATCTTAATGCCCGATTGAAAATCATCTGTGTCGGGACAAAAAAACAGCGCAAAGGAGTTCTCTCGTGACAGCCAGAAGCATTCAGCGGGTTCCCGGTCTCAAGAAAAAACGCCATGGCTTACTGCGAGTCGCGGCGCTTCTTTCGATCCTGGCCCTGCTGACGCTGGCGATCGGCATCGTCTCGTTTACGACGGCCGACGCGATGATGCGGCAAAACCCCCAGCCGCTGCCGTCGATCAGCAGCAATATCATGCCGGTGTGGCAGGCGGCGAACTTCCCTTCCTTCAATGAACAGACCACATTAAGCGGCGCGCTCTTCCTCGCGCAGGGGCCGGCGGTCAGCACGATCATCCTGGTGCATGACCAGGACAGCAACCGCTTTGTCTTCGGTCTGGACAGCCCGAAACTGTTCGAGACCCTGACCCGGCTCGGTTTCAATGTGCTGGCCTTCGACCTGCGTAATGCCGGCCGCTCGGAAGGTGAAATGTCCGGCTTCGGCTATGCGGAATGGGAGGATGTCCTCGCGGCGATCCGCTATGTCCACCGTGTCTCGAGCACACGCGATGTCCTGCTCTACGGCATCGGCACCGGGGTCTCGGCTTCGTTGATCGCTTTAAGCCAGCTGCCCCAGCCCGATCAGCCGCGCGATGATCTGCCGCTGCTTTTGCGTGAACTTCCCTTCGACCGCAGCTATGTGCGCGGTCTGCTGCTCGATACGCCGGCCGTCTCCCCGGACAGCTATATCCGGGCCGCGGTGCGTGATCAGGGCGGTTTCGCCGCCGATTGGCTGCAGTATACCGTGCCGTCCGCCGTCCGCCTGTCCGCCGGCGATGTCGGGACGACCAGTCTGGTCTCGCAGCTGTCACGTTTGACCCTGCCCGTCTTCATCGCCTACAGCACGAACGACAGCCGGATCCCTCTGGGCGATATTGAGCCGCTGATCAACGAGCGCCTGCGCCTGCATCCGGAAACCACAGTGGTCTTCACAAGTGAAACAGCCGGCCGTTCAGCCAGCTTCTCGCTCGATCAGGCCGCCTATCTGGAAGCGCTCGACCGTTATTTCAGACGATATTTTCCACAGAAAGCAACCGAATAAACGAAGCCGTCAGCTGAGCAGATCCTTTTCCGGATGCAGATAGCCGTTGATGAAGTCTCTGGCATAGAGCAGATTGACGGAGTCCAGCTGCAGGCAGACGATATGCCCGGCATTGCCGGAGAGGATGATCTCGCGTGCGGTCGGCGCGGGCTTTTTCAGTTGCGTCAGAGACGGCCGCTCGCGGTCATTCGAACGGAGCAGGTCCAACGTATTGCGATCGTAATAGTAGACCTGGCTGTCCAGATCATTGTCATCAACCAGATAAAAACGGTCAAAGGTCAGGATCTGGGTCTGCTCATTATTATAATGTAAACCTGTGTGACGAATATCACACAGGTTACAGAATGAGCGTTTTTCAGCGATTTCAATCATGTGTACCACAGGATACGAAAACGGCTCCACAGGGGAGCCGTTCGCAGTTATCGGATAAAAATTTCGTTCATTGGACTCAGACCGCCGCGGTCTGCAGTGACTCCTTCTCCGGAGCCATCTGACGGGTCACACTAAGCAGGGTGACCCGGTTGCGGTCGGCTTCCAGCACCTGGCAGAGCAGGCCATCGATGGTCAGCTGGTCGCCCTGGCGCGGCAGACGTCCCAGTTCACCGGTGATCAGCCCGCCGATCGTATCAAAATCCTCGGAGTCGAGGCTGACCTGCATCAGCTCATTCAGGTCCTTGAGGCGCAGCGCCCCTTCCACCCAGTACTCGTCGTCACTGACCTTGCGGATGATCTCCCCGGCGTCATCATATTCATCATCAATGTCACCGAAGATAATCTCGACGATATCCTGCATGGTGATAATCCCGGCCGTACCGCCGTATTCATCCACGACGATGGCCATCTGCTGGCGTTTGCTGCGCATCTCCTCAAACAGATCGGCGATCCGTTTACTCTCAATCGTATAGTGGGCCTTGCGCATCGTACCACGCAGAGAAAATTCCGTTTTGGCTTTGTCGAAGAGAAAGAAATCTTTGATATGGAGAATGCCGATCATGTCATCCATATCATCTTCATAGACCGGAATGCGGGAGACGCGTTCCGTGCGGAACGTTTCGAGAATTTCGTCATAGGTGGCGTCGACTTCCACCGCGGTCACATCGGTCCGGGCGATCATGATGTCCCTGACCTGGGCGTCACCGAACTCAAAGACATTCTCGAGCAGACGGCGTTCATCCTGTTCGATGACGCCTTCCTCATGCGAAACATCCATCATGGTGCGCAGCTCTTCTTCTGTCACATTCGGTTGATCCTGTTCAGCCGCCCCGAGCAGGTGCAGCAGCCCTCTGGTGATTCCGTTCAGGACGAAGATGATCGGCCGCAGGAACACCGTGATCACATGGATGGGCCGGATGACCAGCAGCGCGATTTTATCGCCCCGGATCGAGGCCAGGGATTTTGGTGTGATCTCAGAGAAGATCAGGACAATCAGCGTCATGATGCCGGTCGCGATACCGACACCGGCATTGCCGAAATAGCCGATCGCCAGCGAGGTCGCCAGCGCGGACGCGGCGATATTCACCACATTATTGCCAACAAGTATCGCGCTGAGAAGGCGCTGCGGATCTTCCAGCAGACGCGACAACAAGCGCGCGTGCGGCACGCCCTCATCAACCATTTGCCTGATCTTAATTTTGTTGACGGACATCAAAGCTGTTTCAGAAGAAGAAAAAA
Source organism: Clostridia bacterium (assembly GCA_009929975.1). Taxonomy (GTDB): domain Bacteria; phylum Bacillota; class Clostridia; order Saccharofermentanales; family UBA5734; genus SLHU01. Next base: position 94 of record RZZF01000192.1, on the reverse strand, counting down.
AGGCGGAAAGAAATAAACAGAATACAAGTAGAATCATCTGCCATAAACTGTCAGGATCTAACAAATAACCACGCTCCTCATAAGCAACCGCCAC
>RZZF01000191.1 GCA_009929975.1 Clostridia bacterium | reverse complement strand
GATAATGACTATATAACCGCCATTGAGGACCTGGAGGGCAAAGTGGTCGCCACCCGCTCAGGAACAACCAGCTATAACTACTTAAGGGATCATGAACTGGTCGATAATGACCATATCACACCGTATGAAAACATCATCGAAGCGTACCAGGAACTGGAAACAGGCGCAGCCGATGCCGTGTTCTTTGATTCACCGGCCCTCTTGCGATATGCGGCAACCGAGGGTGAAGGAAAAGTAAAAATTGTCGGTCCGCTTTATGAAGGCCAGCAGTATGGCTTTGGCTTTGAAAAAGGTGATGAACTGAGAGATCAGGTGGATGAAGCCCTGGAAACGCTGATCGAAAATGGCATCTATGCTGAAATCTATGAAAAATGGTTTGGTGAAAAACCCGAATAATCATTTGGCGGGTATTTATGCCGGGAATGGAAACCGGCATGGTACATAAGCGATCTTTTGATGTTCGTTATGAAATCATGTCAGCAGATCGTGTACAGACGGAACACCACGGTGTTCCGCCTGTGCGTTCGCAAGGTATTTGACAGTTCAATGAATGAAGAATGAGGCAATGGTATGGATTTTAATCTTGAACATATAGGCAGAGCATTCCCGTTTCTCCTAGAGGGAATCTATTTAACACTCCAGATCACGATCTTTGGTTTGATCTTCGGGTTTATCCTGGGTGCGGTTCTTGGGATGGCCCGGACCAGGCAGAAAGGAATCATCTACGGAACGGCAACATTTCTGATTGAGATCGTCAGGGGAACGCCGATCGTCGTTCAGGCCCTTTGGATCTATTTCGCGGTCCCGATGGTCACACCGATCGGATTTGACCGGATTACCGCTTCAATCATTGCCATCGCCATCAACTCAGGAGCTTATATCTCAGAGATTGTGCGTGGCGCGGTTGAATCGATTGATAAAGGCCAGATGGAAGCCGGACGTTCGCTGGGCTTGACGAAGCGGCAGACCATGCTGCATATCATTTGGCCACAGGCCCTGAAAAGAATGATTCCCCCGCTTGGCAACCAGTTTATCATCAGTCTGAAGGATACATCGCTATTCGGGTTCATCGGCGTCGTGGAACTGACCAACGCCGGAAAACTTTATGTTTCGGATACGTACCGCTATTTCGATATCTATACGATGGTCGCTGTTATGTATCTGGTGATGACATTAAGTCTATCCCTGATCCTGCGGCGTATCGAAAGGAGAATTGAATCGTGAGCATCATACAGGTAAAAAATCTACATAAATATTTCGGTGATCTTGAGGTGCTGAAGGGCATCGACTGTGAAATTGAGGAAAGTGAGGTTGTCTGCGTGATTGGTCCGTCAGGCTCCGGCAAGAGTACTTTTTTACGCTGCCTGAATCTGCTGGAAGATGTCACCAAAGGAAAAATTGTGATTGACGGGCATGATCTGACCGATCAGGGGACGGACATCAACATGGTGCGCACCGATGTCGGCATGGTGTTTCAGAGATTCAACCTGTTTCCTCATAAATCAGTACTGGAAAACGTCATGCTGGCACCGATGAAAGTGCGTAAAGCCAACAAGACGGACGCGGAAACGCTGGCACTTGAATTGCTGGAAAAAGTCGGTCTCAGTGATAAGGCCGATGAATATCCCAGGCGCTTGTCCGGCGGTCAGATGCAGCGTGTCGCGATCGCCCGCGCGCTGGCGATGAATCCCCATATCATGTTGTTTGATGAGCCGACATCGGCGCTGGATCCGGAGCTGGTCGGTGAGGTGCTGGAGGTCATGAAGGATCTTGCCAAAGAGGGCATGACCATGGTCGTTGTGACGCATGAGATGGGTTTTGCCCGTGAAGTCGGCGACCGGGTCCTTTTCATGGATGAAGGCATCATTATGGAAGAGGGCAGCCCGGAACAGCTGTTTGATCATCCGCAAAACGATCGAACGCAGGAATTTTTACGTAAGATACTGTAAGGGCGTCAGCACATTGGATTTCGCCACTCCGTCGGCCAGGATATAGACATCCATGAAAGTGGTCCCGTCTTTTTCATATTCATGCTCGAAACAGCTGATACAGTCTGTCCTGCTGTCTTCCTTGAAGCCGTTTGCTTCAAGATAGTTCATGATCTGCTGATAAGCGGCCGGAATCCGTTCGAAAGGGGCCGCGGCCGGGTCTGTGATCGTGATGACGGCATACTTCGCGGCCGGCTGTTCCGCGATTTCCACACCGGGCAGCTTCGCGTCGAAGCCTTCAGGCAGAACGGCTGCCGCCGCGTATCCGCGCAGGCCGAACCGGTTCTGTTGCTCGGCAGACACAAACGGGAAGTCCCAGCCGATCATCGTGACATTTCCATGGCAGTATTCAGTCAGCCCGCTCTGCTCGGTCCAGCGCGCGATATAGGCGATGACATCATCTTCCGGGTTCGGCGTGATCATGACATATCGGGCCATCCTGAACCCGGCAACCGTCTTGATACTGACTTCAGAGTAGATGTTGCGCCGTGCTTCGAGATCTTCGCGCAGGAGGGTGTCCACCTTGCAGTGGAACAGATCGGCCAGTTTTGTCAGTTTGCTGATCTCAGGGAACGCTTCATCGGTTTCCCATTTTGACACCGTCTGCCGTGAGACACTCATTTTTTCCGCCAGTTCATCCTGGGTGAGGGCGATTCGTTTTCGCAGATACGCGATGTTTTTTCCGAGTGACATGAGATGGCCTCCTTAGTTGTGATGATGTCAGTGTATCGTGTTTCAACAGGCGCTTACAACCAAGCCGCGATTGCTTATCCGTAGTTTTTTGCCAACCGCTGGTTGCGCCGCGGCGGACTGGAACTGAGATGACCTGCCAGCTCGCGATCGATGAGAAAGGCCCGCGCCAGATGTGTGGCGCGGGCCTGTTGATTCACTGTCCAGCTGTTATCTGTCAGTCTGCCTGGTTCGTCAGTTCCTGTGCGGCAAGCACCAGGAACATGTAATGGGAGGAACCGCCGCCCAGAACATATTCCACCTGTTGCCACAGATAAGGGAAATGCAGCAGTTCAGGGAAGTCAGGACGGATCAGGGCCGTACCGGAGATGACACCACCGGGAATATTGGCCCAGTCGGCGCGGTTGAGGCCGTAGCCGGCCTGTGCGGACTGAGTGCCGATCCCTGAAGCGAACGACATCGTATTGGAGCCGGGGTGGCAGCCCAAAACAAAGTTAAGCGCGTTGAAAACCATGTCAGGATCGAAGATCTCAGGATAGGCTTTGTGCAGATAATAGTACTGGAAGCCCAGTCTCTGGATATCCCAGCCGGCTCCCCAGATTTTCGGACGATAGGGGATCCCATAAGGCGTTTCAGCACTCAGCTCGTTCATCTGCTCTTTCAGCGCCGGCAGCGCGGCCCGGAAGGCCTGGCTGAACCCGGCGTCGTCCATCATCGGTTCGACCCGTGCGACAAACCAGCCAACCCGGTCGAGTGATTTGACGATGAAATCGGTCTCCGAGAGCAGGTATTCCTTATACTGCAGCTCACCGGTGGTCAACAGCAGTTCAACGGCGGCCTGCACTTTGGCAGCCCGGGCTTTATCGAGGCCATCGGTCACGCTGAACAGTTCGCGCGCGGCCTGGAGGGCCTGCTCGCTCAGGCTGTCATTGAAGCCCTTGAGGGCGCGGGACGCGGCAGCCAGATGAGCGGCAGTTGTCAGTTCGCGCGGCGGATTATTCTCGGTAAACACCCAGCGGTCGTCGGCATTGCCGATGATGCCATCGGTCATCGCGGCACTGTCGCCGAGCAGGACATACTGGCGCATATCATTACAGATGATGCCGCGATAGAGCCGGCCCAGGGCGCGATACGCGCCGACAACGGTCAGGACGCCGTGCTCGATCTGCTGCAGGATATCATTCTTGCCGTCCGGCTGGTGAATCTCGGTGATCTGCCGTTCCTGGTCAATCGTAGTTGCGTCATAGTCCACATTGAAGGCTTCGTAGGCCAGCGTCAGAATATAAGCTTCACCGGCCTGTGACTCAACCCGCAGGTCAAAGTCGCCGGCATCATGCCAGCCGCCGACATTAAGCCCCGGAACGACATCGCCGGGCTGGTATTTCGTCAGAGTGGACGGCCCCTGTGCATAGC
>RZZF01000190.1 GCA_009929975.1 Clostridia bacterium | reverse complement strand
GGCAAAGGCTGTCAGGGCATCCTGCAGATCACGATAAGGCGTTACGTCGATCCGGCGCAGTTCGCTGCTGTCAAAGGAAAACTGATCCAGTGTCAACTCCAGGGTCCCGTCTTCCCGGACAGTTGTCATGCGGTACGCGCCGCTGCCGGGAATCAGCGGCCGATTCTGCTGATTGAGCCAGTCGGCCGGTATGACCGGGAAAACCAGCGCATAGGCAAGCCACGGATCCGGTGCAGATAATTCGAGACGCAGCCGGACCGGATTCTCAACCTCGATTGACGCTATCCGGGCAAGCGCGTCCGCGTAGACTGACTGTTCCGGATGATCAAGAATAAACTGAATGCAGGCCGCGACATCATCCGACGTGACTGCCGTACCGTCATGAAAGCGCGATCCGGGCTGCAGACTGATGACAACCGATGTCTCATCCGCAGGGTTACTCATCTCCCGGATCAACTGTGGCCGCAGGCTCTGATCAGACTCGATCCGGTAAAGTCCCTGATAGATCAGATCATTGACCGCCAGCTGCGACTGGTCTGATGCGAGCAGCGGGTTGGGATTATCCGTGGCCAGCTGCCAGAGCCGCAGTGTTCCACCGGGCTGGTTGGGACGGTCACCCGGCAGGGGTCCGTCATCCAGTTCAGATGGATCAGTTTCTGTTTGAGTCGGTACCGTCCCGGTTTCAGCCGGTGCTTCAGAGCTTGTCGGCACCGTCACGTCGGACTGGCAGCCGGCAGCGAGCCAGAGCAGGCCCAGCAACAGCAGAAGCAGAAGCCGGGCTGGACGAACCCGTTGATGTTTCATCAGGAATTCAGGTTGTTTCATGGATCTGAAGCCGCTCGATCCGGCGCGTCTGACCGGTCAGCGGGTCGATGTCAGCAACCAGTGCCGCGATGGCACTTGGACCATGCGCAACATGATACGCGGCCGGCAGGCGATCAACCATTCGACGCAGAGAGGACTCAGCGTCCATTCCGATGATCCCTTCAACCGGTCCGGTCATTCCGACATCCGTCAGATATCCGGTACCACGGTCAAGAATGCGTTCGTCTGCCGTCTGTACATGGGTATGAGTTCCGACGACCAGTGAGACCCGACCATTGAGATGATGGGCCATGGCTGTTTTTTCAGATGTCGCCTCCGCGTGAAAATCTACCATCACCATGCGGACATCGCTGTTCTGCCGGACCTGCCCGATAATACGGTCGGCACAGGCAAACGGGTCATCAACAGGGTCCATAAAGATGCGGCCAAGCAGGTTGATCAGCAGAAAAGGACCTTCCGGCAGATTGAGCAGAATGTGTCCCTTCCCCGGCCAGGCAGCCGGGACATTGGCCGGCCGGATCAGATTCGGGATATCATCAATCGTCTGGAGCAGCTCACGCTTTGACCAGGTGTGATTTCCGAGGGTCATGACATCCACACCGATATGGCGAAATTCACGAGCCAGTGTCGGCGTAAGACCAAGACCGGCCGCCGCGTTTTCAACATTCGCGATACAGACTGTCGTGTCATATTGCTTCTTCAGTCCGGGCAGTTTTTCCTTGAGCATCCGCCGTGCGGCCCCGCCGACAATATCGCCGATGAAAATAATGTTCAATCCATAGCCTCCATGCTTCAATTATCATCCTATTCTACCATAATTCCCTCTGGCTGAAAATGAAGGTGGAGAACAGAAAAAACGCAGTGGTTCCGTTGGTTCCACTGCGTTCTATTATGCTTGCTCCGAAGATACAGGTGATATCATTACTTGGCGAATTCCGTGACCCGGGTTTCACGGATGATATGAACCTTGATCTGTCCCGGATAATCGAGTTCATCTTCAATTTTCTTGCAGATCTCCCGTGCTTTGAGAATCATATCGTCATCCCGTACATTTTCCGGGCTGACCATGACTCGAATTTCACGACCGGCCTGGATGGCATAGGATTTTTCAACCCCTTCGAACCCATTGGCGATTTCTTCCAGTTTCTGGATCCGCTTGATATAGGTTTCCAGGTTCTCTCTGCGTGCGCCGGGGCGTGCAGCTGATATCGCGTCGGCCGCGGCAATCAGCACTGAGATCATTGACGAGGCTTCAACATCACCATGGTGCGATTCGATCGCGTTGACGACATCAGGTCCCTCTTTGTATTTACGCGCGATCTCCGCGCCCAATGTGATATGCGAACCTTCCATTTCAAAATCGGCCGCTTTGCCGATATCGTGCAGCAGTCCCGCACGTTTGGCCAACATGACATCCAGTCCGAGTTCCGCCGCCATCATGCCTGCCAGCCAGCAGACCTCAATCGCATGCTGCAGGACATTCTGGCCGTAACTGGTCCGATAGCGCAGACGGCCCAGCATCCGGATGATCTCAGGATGAAGTCCCATGATGCCTGTTTCAAAAACAGCACGTTCTCCCTCCTGCTTGATCGTGTTATCGACTTCCTTACGGGCTTTGCCAACCATTTCCTCGATGCGAGCAGGATGGATCCGTCCATCAATAATCAGCTTCTCAATGGTAATGCGGGCAATTTCCCGACGCACCGGGTCAAAGCTTGAAAGAATAACAGCCTCAGGTGTATCATCGATGATCAGGTCGACACCGGTCATCGTTTCGATCGCCCGGATATTGCGGCCCTCACGGCCGATGATCCGGCCTTTCATTTCATCGTTCGGCAGATTGACGACGGAAACCGTTGACTCAGATACATAATCAGCCGCATAACGCTGAATTGAACTGACTATGATTTCTTTCGCCTTCTGATCGGCCTCTTCTTTCGCTGTCTCCTCCATCTGGCGGAGCATCACCGCCATTTCATGACGGTACGTATCTCTTGCTTCATCCAGAACGAGGTTTTTGGCATCTTCGACGGTCAATCCGGAGATTCGTTCCAATTCATGGACTTTCTGTTTCTCCAGCTCTCTGGCTGTTTCTTCCAGAGCGAGCGCGTCGCTGATTCTCAGTTCAAGGGCTGCTTCTTTTTGTTCAAATACTTCTATTTTCCGTTCAAACGCTTCTTCCTTCTGATCGAGACGATTTCGCTCGCGCTGAAGGTCGGCTTTGCGTTCACGGACTTCTTTTTCAATTTCAAGTCGGCTCTTGTGGATTTCTTCTTTTGCCTGAAGAAGAAGTTCACGTTTTCTGTTTTCCGCGGCTTTCTGTGCTTCACCGATGATCTTACCGGCATCATTTTCCGCTTTTTCTGTGGCGGCTTTCAATGCTTGGGCTTTCTTGCTGAAACCTCTCCGGTAAAAATAAATTGTTCCCGCGATGGAAACAATTGAACCCAGAATTAATCCAACTGCTAAAAATAGCCATTCGATGGCAATCACCTCCAATATTAATTTTTCAAGTTGCATGAACTATCCTGTAAACAAGGATTATAAGCATATTCTCTATTTTATAGAACATGACAGGGTAATGTCAATGAAAAATGGTCCGGCCATTACCGGCCGGACCATTTCTGATCACTTATCGTCCGATCAGGGCAGTTGATCAAGAACCGAGTCAGGATAAACCTCACGAACCTGATACGTTGTATGGAGCAGTTCATGCGAAAGATGACCATTGGGCCTGCCCAGGAAGTCATCATACAGCTTCTGGACATCGGCGTTCTTATGCGACTTGCGTTCCGTCCGCGTCAGATCTTCTTCATAGAGCGCTTTGGCCCGCTCGGCGCGGACATCAATATCCATCAGGTCCTGCGCGTGGATCTGGGGCTGCCCGCCACCGCAGACACAACCGCCTGAACATCCCATGATCTCAATGAAATGATATTCCGGCGCGGTTCCGGCACGGATTGATTCGAGTAGTTTTCGGGCCGCAGCGGTGCTGTGGGCAACAGCGATCCGCAGTTTCATGCCGGCGATTTCCAGCTCGGCCTCCTTGATCATGGCATCAACACCGCGAACCATCGTATAGTCGATCTGCGGCATGTCCTTTTCCTCAAGAATATCCGCGACCGTTCTCAACGCCGCTTCCATGACACCGCCGGTTGCTCCGAAGATCGCTCCGGCTCCCGTATAATCACCGATCAGGTCCTGATCCGGACCTTCATCCGGCATCCGGCTGAAATTGATACCGGCCTGTTTGATCATCCGGGCCAGCTC
>RZZF01000189.1 GCA_009929975.1 Clostridia bacterium | reverse complement strand
GAACGCCCTCAGTCCGGGTATCGTGATGGGAATCAGGATCATTCCGATGGTGACATCGATGTCGGAAGACGCGATGAACGCGGTGCCGGACGCGATTCGTGAAGGCTCTCTAGCCCTCGGAACAACCCGTCTGGAAACGACTTGGAGCGTGGTCATCCCGGCCGCCTTGTCCGGCATCATCGCGTCACTGGTGCTCGGCGTTTCCCGGGCGATCGGAGAGACAATGATCGTGGCGATCGCCAGTGGCAGCTCGAAAAATTTCACACTCGATATCACACAATCCATGCAGACGATGACCGGTTATATTGTGGAGTTCACCAGCGGTGATGCCGGCAGCGGGACCATTGGCTATTACAGCCTTTATGCGGTTGGCCTGATGTTGTTCGCGTTTACCATGGTGCTCAATCTGGTCGCGAGAAAGATCTCACAGAAATTCAAAGAGGCCTACTGATGATGAATGCGAAATTCAAACCTGACAGTAATCAGTTATCCGGTCCGACGCGCCATGGATCCGAACGTGGTGACCGTATCAGCGCGTCCTATTTTTCTTCAGTGGCAGCGCGCAGGCGGATGAAACGGCGCGTTGTGCTCAATTATACGGCCAGAGGTGTCTTTCTTCTGGTGACTCTGCTGGCACTTCTGGTTCTGGCCATCCTGATCTATCAGATTATCAAAGACAGCATCGGCTGGCTTGATCTTAAATTTCTGACCAATAATCTTTCCATCTTTCCGGAAAGAGCCGGCATCAAAGGTCCGATCATCGGCTCCCTGCTGCTGATGGCGGTTGTGATTCCGGTTACCGCGCTGCTTGGTGTCGCGACCGCGATTTTTCTGGAGGAATTCGCGGGCAAAGGCCGGATCCAGTCCATCATCCAAACCAATATCTCCAATCTGGCCGGCGTTCCCTCCGTTATATTCGGATTGCTCGGCCTGGCAGTGTTCAGCCGGGCACTGGGACTGGGATCCAGTATTTTGGCCGGCGGCCTGACCATGTCGCTGCTGGTTCTGCCGATTGTGGTCGTGTCCGCTCAGGAGGCGATCCGTGCTGTGCCGGGATATCTGCGTGAGGCCTCCTATGCGCTGGGCGCGACAAAATGGACGACCATCCGCCGTGTCGTTCTGCCGGCGGCTCTTCCCGGTATTCTGACCGGAACAATTTTTGCTGTTTCCAGGGCAATCGGTGAAACCGCACCGCTCGTTGTCCTGGGTATTCCAACCCTGATCATGAAAATACCGGCCAGCCTGTTTGACGATTTCACCGCGCTGCCGATCCAGATCTACTACTGGACACTTGATACGGTTCTCACTCCGGAGTACGCCAATCTGGCTGCGGCCGCGATTATCGTCCTGATGACCATGCTGATCCTGCTCAACTCGATTGCGATCGTGATCCGGAATAAATTCCAGAGGAAATTCTGATGATGAACAACAAGGAACAAGATGTTATTTTTTCAGCACGCGATGTATCGCTCTGGTATGGCGAGACTCAGGCGCTCAAATCCGTCAGCCTGCCGCTGCATCAGCATGAGGTGACGGCCATTATCGGGCCGTCCGGTTGTGGTAAATCAACGTTTCTCAAACTGATGAACCGGATGACTGATCTGATCCCCTCTGTCAGAACTGAAGGCCAGCTGCTGTTTCATGATCAGGATATTCTCGATAAGGGAACCCGGGTCGAGGAATTGCGGACACGCGTCGGCATGGTGTTTCAGAAACCGAATCCTTTTCCCAAGACAATTTATGAGAATGTTGTCTACGGGCCGAAGAAACATGGGATCAGGAAGAAAAGCCAGCTGCTTGAAATCGCTGAAAAGAGTCTGCGCGACGCGGCATTGTGGGATGAGGTAAAGGACCGGCTTGACAGCAATGCCTACAGCCTGTCCGGCGGCCAGCAGCAGCGATTGTGCATCGCCCGCTGTTTAGCGGTTGAACCGGAGGTTCTCCTTCTCGATGAACCGACCTCAGCGCTCGATCCGGTCTCATCATTCAAACTGGAAGATCTGATCAGCAAGCTGAAAGAGCACTATACGCTGGTGATTGTCACGCATTCCATGCAGCAGGCCAGTCGTGTGTCAGACCGGACGGCTTTCTTCCTGCACGGTGAAGTAATTGAATACAATCAAACCGGTGTGATTTTTGCCAATCCGGACGATATCAGAACAGAAAACTACATCACCGGCCGGTTTGGCTGACAGATAACGGAGACGAATCATGCGGCATGATGAAACCAACTCAATTCAAGTTAAGGCAGAGAACCTCAATCTGTTCTACGGTGACTTCCAGGCATTGAAGCAGATCAATATGGCGATTCCTGCCCGTCAGATCACGGCATTGATCGGACCCTCCGGATGCGGCAAATCGACGTTCCTGCGAACCCTCAACCGGATGAATGATCTGATCCCTTCAGTCCGCATCGAAGGGAAGGTGCTGATCGATCAGGAGGACATCTATGCGGAGTCGATTGATGTCAACCAGCTGCGAAAAAAGGTCGGCATGGTGTTTCAGAAACCGAATCCGCTGCCGACATCGATCTATCAGAATGTCGCGTATGGTCCGACGATCCACGGCATCCACCAGCGCCAGGAACTGAACCGGATTGTTGAAGAGAGCCTGCGCCGGGCCGCGTTATGGGATGAAGTCAAGGATCGGCTGAAAAAAGATGCCTATGGACTGTCCGGCGGCCAGCAGCAGCGGCTGTGTATCGCCCGGGCCCTGGCAGTTGAACCGGAGATCCTGTTGATGGATGAGTCGACCAGCGCGCTTGATCCGCTGTCGACACAGAAGATCGAAGACCTGATGTCGGAACTGAAGGAAAAGTACACGATCATCATTGTCACGCATAACATGCAGCAGGCCGCCCGGGTCAGTGATCAGACCGCTTTTTTTATGCTGGGTGAAGTCCTGGAGCATAAGCAGACCGCTGATTTGTTCAATCAGCCCGAACACCCGCAGACAGAGGCGTATGTATCCGGCCGGTTCGGCTGAACCTGCTGGACAGAATAAACCGATCAGCCCGGTGCTGATAGAAAGTGAGTCGAACGATGGTGACAAGAATAGAATTTGAACGTGATATGTCGCTTCTGCACGAAGAGATCATGCGTATGGGTGCCCAGGTCGAATCAGCGATCGAGGAAGCGATCAACGCGCTGATTGAGCTTGATACCGAACGGGCGCAGAAGGTCATTGACCAGGATGATATCGTCGATGAGATGGAGCGCAGAATTGACCGGCATTGTGTAGAGATCATTGCCCGCCAGCAGCCGGTCGCGCGCGATCTGCGTGATGTAACCTCAACCTTGAAGCTGATTACCGATCTTGAACGGATTGCCGATCATGCCAGCGATATTTCAGAACGTGTTCTGGATATGGCTGGTAATCCTGACCGCATTCCGGTTCCGCATGATATAGTGACCATAACGAAACTGGCCCGGCAGATGCTGCATGGCTCGCTGGATGCCTATGTTGAGAAAAACCAGCGTATGGCGCACGAAGTCATCAGCATGGACAATAAGGTTGATGACCTGTATCTGCGCATCAAGGCGTATCTGACCCGGATGATGACGGTTGACCCGGCCAATGTTCCCCAACTGGTTGAACTGCTTCTGGTCTGCAAATATGCTGAACGAATCGCTGATCACGCGCAGAATGTCGCGGAGTGGGTCATATACTACATTGAAGGCCGCCTGAAGGATGAAGCGTAACCAGCCGATGACGGTCGGCGGCCGAAGGAGGACAGGCAATGGCAGACATCATCATCGTTGAAGATGACAGGATCATCTCAGAACTGATCATTTTCAATCTGCAGAACGAGGGGCACCAGGTCCGTGGATTTACAAGCGGACAGGCCCTGTTGTCAGCCCTGGCCGCAGAGCCGGAATGGCCGGTCTCTCTTTTCATTCTTGATATCATGCTGCCTGGAATGGACGGTTTCGCGATTTGCCGGGCCTTAAGGCAGATGGAGCGGTTTGAGTTTACACCGATCCTGATGCTGACGGCCCGCGGATCGGAAAGTGATAAAGTCCGGGGATTGGAAACCGGTGCCGATGATTATCTGACCAAACCGTTCGGCATGCGGGAATTTCTTGCCCGTGTCCAGGC
>RZZF01000188.1 GCA_009929975.1 Clostridia bacterium | reverse complement strand
GTGCGGCATCGGGCTGATCCTCGATGACCAGCGGTTCATGGAGAAACTCAAAGATACGTTCAATATAGGCCGCTGAATTGATCATCGCGTTGTAGAAGTTCGCCAGATTAATAACCGGGGCCCAGAAACGCCAGACATAAGCGACAAAGGCGACAATCGCTCCGACAGAGATCGGATCGCTGGTTGTTTTGTCCCGCAGCCAGAGCGCGCCGGCGGCATACAGCAGGGCCACGGTGGCATTCGATACGGCATCGATAAATGGCCACATCGCCAGGTTGAGCATAATCGACCGCAGCCAGCTGCTGCGGTGATCCTCATTCAGCCGGGCATAAATATCGCGATTGACCGCTTCACGCGCGAAGACCTGCGTCACAGTCATCCCGATCAGACTTTCCTGTGTATAGGCGTTAAGGTTCGAGTTTTTCATGGAAAAGACACGCTGCGCCCGCCGCTGCGCGTTTTTCAGCAGCATGATGCCCAGGATAAGGAAGGGCAGTCCGACCAGCGCGTACAGCGTCAGCACAGGATCAACCATGAGCATATAGATGACAATGATCACCAGACTGAGCAGATCGACCATTGAGTTGACCAGGCCATTCGACAGCAGATCACTGACATGATTGACATAATTGACCAGGCGGACCAGAATTTTCCCGTGCGGCCGGTCATCAAAATAAGTAAACGGCAGCTTTTGCAGGTGCCGGAACATATCGAGACGGATATCATGAATGATGCTCTGGCCGACCCGGTTCATATTTTTCATCCGGAAAGCGGTCATCAGCGCGACAATGACGACGATGACCGCATAGGTTCCGGCCATCAGAAGCAGTGATGTGATATTTTTCTGCGGGATCGCGACATTGATGGCCTGCATGAGAATAATCGGGGCAAGCAGATTGAGCGCGCTGGCAATGATCATGGCGATCAGTGTCAGCACCAGCTTGCGGGTGTAAGGCCGGGTATAATTGAGCAGATCACGAAACTGGCCAAAATCAAATGGCGCTTCCAGATTCTCATCGACATCATAGCGATTACGTGCCATCTGACTCACCCCCTTCATTGACCCTGGCGAATTCCTGATCGTCCATGCCGGCCTGCGTCAGGAAGATATCATAGTAACGGCCGCGCAGCGCCATCAGGTCATCGTGGCGGCCACGTTCAACGACCTCGCCATCTTCGATGACCAGAATCTCATCCGCGTAGCGGACCGACGAGATGCGGTGGGCGATAATGAAGAGCGTCCGCCGGCCGGGCATCCGCCGCAGGGCCTGCTGGATCTCGTGTTCAGTCTCCATGTCAACCGCGGAGGTTGTATCATCAAGGATCAGGATGGATGGCTTGATCGCGAGAGCCCGTGCCAGCGCGAGACGCTGGCGCTGGCCGCCGGAGAGTCCGACGCCGCGTTCCCCGATGATGGTATCGTACCCTTCAGGCGTTCGGGTGATAAAATCATCCGCCGCCGCGGTCTTCGCGGCTTCATAGACGGTACTCATCGGCGCTTCCGGAACTCCATAGGCGATATTGCCTTCAATCGTATCAGAAAAGAGGAATACTTCCTGCATGACCATGCCGATATTACGGCGCAGCTGCTGCAGGTTATACTCCCGGACATCAACACCATCAATCAGAATTTCCCCGAACGTGGTGTCGTATAGCCGGGGAATCAGGCTGACAAGACTGGTTTTGCCGGATCCGGTCAGACCGACCAGGCCAATCGTCTGACCCGGTTCAGCCGTCAGGCTGATGTTCTTCAGACTGGGCTGCAAGGCATGACCTTTGCGTTCTCCATAAGTGAACGTGACGTCGCGGAATTCCACCTTGCCGCTGAGTTTGAGCTCTTCCGCCGATTCGGAATCGGCGGTTGCCATATCCTTCTGGTCCTGGTCCGGCGATTTGATCCGCGAACGTTCAATCAGCAGATCAAGAACTTTGTTGGCCGATGTACTGTAGCGCTGAACCTCATTCATCAGGTTTCCGGCACTGCGCATCGGATTGTTCAGTATGAACAGCAGGCCGTTGAACGTGACCAGGCCGCCCAGGCTCAGCTCATCAAAAATGACCAGCAGGCCGCCGATCAGGATCACCAGCACCGTCATGAAATTCGCCATGGCTTCCAGCGCGGGGATAAAGCGTACCGCCATATCAGCATGCTTCATGTGCGCCTGGCGGTAGCCCTGGTTTTCTTTTTCGAACTTCTCCTCTTCGAAATCATAGCGGGCAAACGCGCGAATGACCCGGTTGCCGGCGATATTCTGCTGGACGACTGAATTCAAGCGGGAAAACTGCTCACGGATCTCACCCCAGATCGGCCGGATCGTCCGTCCGAGCCGATAAGTGATGATGAAGGTGACCGGACTGACCAGCAGAGCGATCAGGGCCAGTTTCCAATTGACGGTAAAAACATAGAAAGTACCGAAAATAAACAGGACGGAATTTTCCAATGTCGAAAAGACGGTAAACGCGATGAAATGGCGGATCATATCCATGTCGCCGGTCAGCTTGGCCATGATATCACCGGGCCGGGTCCGGCTGTAGAAGAGCGCGTCCAGGTTCTGGAGATGGCGATAAGTGCCGCGGCGCAGACGGACGATCGAATCCTGCGCGCTGTATTCAAAATGATATCGATAGAAAACCATCATGAAAGATCGCAGCAGCGGTACACCGACGAGGAGCGCCAGATAACCGGGCAGCAATTCCATCCGACGGTCAGTCAGAACATCATCAACCAGCCAGCCGGTAACAGTTGCGGGAATAACGCTGAGAAGCACAAAAACCAGATTGACGGATATTGCCATCAGGTAACGGAAACGAACCGGACGAATCAGTTGTAAAAACCACTTGAACGGCCGATTCGCATATTTATACGCGTTCTGGTAAAGCTCCGTCTGATCGGGTGCCGTTTTCTGTTTAGCCAAAATATCACCGCCATACCTATCCGGAATTGACTGTAAAAAACACAACCATCCCGGCATCATTCAGGCATCGTTTAGATTTTATCTTTACGGGCAATAAAATACAACCGCCAGAACGCCCTTAAATTTACTCTGTCCAGTTGTTCTTCTGTTTATTCTGCTGCATGCGGCAGGCTGTCCGGCCTGATTATTTATGATAGGGGGCATTGTTGACAATGCGAAAAGCCCTGTAGCACTGTTCAAGGAGAAGCAGCCGGCTCATCTGATGGGTGAATGTCATGTCAGAAACAGCCATACGGATCTGCGCCCGCCCGCGCACTTCATCCGCGAGGCCACGTGAGCCTCCGATGACAAAGACCACTTCACTGCCACCGGCTTCCATCCAGTTCATCAGTTGGGCGGCGAACTGCTCAGAGGACATCTGCGCGGCACCCAGATCGAGCAAGACCACAAAATCCTGTGACCGGATTCTACTCATGATCCGGTCAGCTTCTTCCCGGAGAGCCCGTTCCAGCGGGAGCTGGTCCGGCGCGTCATTGACCAGATCAAAAACAACTTGGCTGTATCGGCGCAGTCGTTTGCCATAGTCATCAAGACCGGCTTGCAGCCAGGCGTCCTTAACACGGCCGGGCGAAATGATGCGCAGCTTCATCGTCCGGCCACCGGTACATGCAGGGGCTGACTGACAGCGAAGCGGCGGGCGACCTGCAGTGTCATATCCTGATCGGCTTTGATCCCCGAAGCGGACAGAATCTGCTGAACGGTCAGCATCGCCAGTTCCGGATAATTATTATCACGGCTTAGGTGGCCCAGCTGGAAATGTTCCGTGCCGTGTTCGACCAGCTGATGAATCGCACCGGCACAATCCTCATTGGACAGATGGCCATGGTCTCCGCTGATCCGTTTTTTCAAAGCATAAGGATAGCGGCCGGCCATCAGCATTGACGGGTCATAATTGGCTTCAATCAGGACAGCCCGGCTTCCGTAGACAGCAGATAAAAGAGATTCATCCACATGACCAAGGTCGGTCAGTACGGAAACACTGCCGGAATCTCCTCCGATGCGGTAGCCGACTGAATCAGCGGCGTCATGCGGGGTCGGAAAGCTGTGAATCTCCAGATCACCGATCTGCCAGTGCTGACCGGCATCCATGACATGAACCAGCGAAGGATCATGCCGGCCGATCGTCGGCTGCATGGCCTG
>RZZF01000187.1 GCA_009929975.1 Clostridia bacterium | reverse complement strand
TCCTTCGCCTGCTTCGATTGATCATTTGAGGCTGTCATGACCTGCCGCCTTCCGTCTGTTCTGTGCGACTCATGCAAAAAGAGGACTCGCTTCTGCGAATCCTCCTGGTGCGGGAAACAGGACTTGAACCTGCACAACCTTTCGATCACTAGCACCTGAAGCTAGCGCGTCTGCCAATTCCGCCATTCCCGCGGGCCGATGTTTATATTACATGAACCATGGTAAAATTGCAAGGTCTAATCTATAATAATTTTGAATATGACCAACCTGCTGGAGGAAGCCATGTTGAATCGACTTGAACAGTTCAGAACATTCCTGAAGGATAAGAAAATCGCCGTGCTGGGCGTTGGAATCAGCAACCGGCCGCTGATCCGCTATATCAACGGCCTGGGCGCGACCGTTACAGCGTTTGACCAGTTAAAATCAGATGATCCGGTCCTCAGCCAGACCCGTCGCAGCTTCGCTGAAGAAGGCATTGAAATCAAATGGGTGACCGGTCCGGATTATCTCGATCACCTGCATGGGTTCGACCTGATTTTCCGCACACCGAAAATGCGCCATGATCTGCCGCAGCTCCGGGCTGAACGGGAACGCGGCGCGATTATCACATCCGAAATGGAAGTCTTCATGGAATTGTGTCCGGCCCGGCTGTTCGGCGTTACCGGCAGTGACGGCAAGACCACCACCACAACCCTGATCGCGCGGATGCTGGAGCAGGCCGGCTATACGGTCCATCTCGGCGGCAATATCGGTACCCCGCTGCTCGACCGGATTGACACGATTCAGCCGGATGACATGGTGGTGCTCGAATTATCCAGTTTTCAGCTGATGAGCATGAGAAAAAGTCCCGACGTCGCGCTGGTGACCAATATCACCCCGAACCATCTCGATGTCCATCGCGACTATCAGGAATACATTGATGCCAAACGCAATATCGCGTTATACCAGCCGTTTGATGGCCGCCTGATTCTCAACGCCGGCAACTACGGCTCACGGATGCTGGGCTCAGATGCCCGGGGTGAGGTCACGTATTTCAGCCGGACCCGCCAGGAACTTTCGGACGGGTTTCTGCTTGAAGATGATCAGCTCGTGTATCGGAAAGGCGGGGTCAGCCATCCTTTCCTCAATGCGTCCGATATTCTGCTGCCCGGTCGGCATAATCTGGAAAATTACCTGGCCGCCGCGGCGGTGGTCTGGCCGTATGTCCGGCCTGAGCATATCCGTGCCGTTGCCAGGGCATTCGGCGGTGTTGCCCATCGTCTGGAACTGATTCGCGTCCTGGACGATGTGCGCTGGTACAACAGTTCCATTGATACCAGCCCGACCCGGACCAAGGCGGCGCTCCAGGCCATGGCAGACCGCCGTGAACAGGTCGTTCTGATCACCGGCGGGGCGGATAAGAAAAGTGACTACACCGGGCTGGGCGAATCGATTGTTGAAGTCTCACGCACCATCATCTTCTGCGGC
The DNA here is from genome assembly GCA_009929975.1 of Clostridia bacterium. Lineage (GTDB taxonomy): Bacteria > Bacillota > Clostridia > Saccharofermentanales > UBA5734 > SLHU01. The sequence goes on along the minus strand of RZZF01000187.1, from coordinate 2,665 downwards.
GCGAACGCGGACCTGATCGAGCAGAAGATCCGGTACGAGGCCGCCTTCAAGGGCGTCCGGGTAGATGAACTGACCATGATCCACTGCGATAGTTATGAAGAGGCTGTCGAGGCGGCCAGGCAGCATGCCCGACCCGGCGAGGTGGTCGTCCTGTCACCGGCCGGCACCAGTTTTGACCGTTTCCGCCATTTTGAGGAACGCGGCAATCTGTTCCGTGACCTGGTCATGGCTCTGCCGGAAAAAGAATAGCGTCTGATGATTTTTGCGCCATACAAAAGGGCCGGTTTTTCAGACCGGCCCTTTCGTATGGGATTTTCAGAGATGATCTCAGAGATGTTGTTCGAACATACGGATCAGTTGTCGGCCGCAGTCATGCAGATAGCGGATCGCGGACGGCAGCAGATCATCCGGCACATGAGCCATGAAATTGTCAGCCTCCAGTGTCAGATCACCGTCATAGCCGATTCCAGCCAGCGCTTCCATGATGGACGGCCAGTCCATTTGGCCGGAGAAAGGAGCAGTGTGCTGGTCTTCCAGATGGTTATTGTCATGGACATGAAGCGCCTTCAGGCGATGTCCGTCCAGCTGCCGGATCATCGTGGCGGCATCTTCACCGACCAGGCCGCAGTGGCCGAGATCGAGACAGGCAGTGAATCGCTGCGGATCCAGGGCATCCAGGTAATCCGCAAAATCACTGCCGGTACTGCAGACATTGGGAATGATCCGGTCGCCGGTTTCATTGTGGCCCCACATATTTTCCAGACAGATCTTGATCGGAAAATCACGGGTCGCTTCAGCCAGATCATTGAAAATCGCCAGGTTGCGTTCTTTTTGCTCAGTCGACTGCCTGAACCAAACCGGATGCACCACGATGTGTTGAGCGCCCAGCAGACTGGCCGCTTCGATTGACCGGATGACGCGGTCCCGCGTGACGGTATTGTAATCGGTCTGGTTATCAATATAGGTCGGAAATGGAGCATGGGCCTGGCGGAAAGGGAGACCGCAGGCATCAGCGGTCTGTCTGATCGCCGACAGATATGACCGGTAGTCCGGCTGATTGAGCGGATGGCCCGGCTGATGCATCTCAAACATCGAAAAATCCAGAGCGTCAAAACCGGTTGACGCCAGCAGCCTGATGGCGTCATGTTCACCGAGGCGTTGGCTGAGCAGCGAGGTCTGCGTCGATAAAATCATGAGAATTCTCCTTGTGTCGGGGTTGATGCTGATCTTATTATAGACATAACGCGAAAAAACAAAAAGCCCTGATCACTCAGGACTTTTCGTACCGATCATACGATGATCTGGTGGGGGAAGGTGGATTCGAACCACCGAAGTCGTCGACAACAGATTTACAGTCTGCCCCCTTTGGCCGCTCGGGAATTCCCCCGTATGATATGGTGATAACTGGTGGGCCTTCAGGGACTTGAACCCCGGACCGACCGGTTATGAGCCGGTTGCTCTAACCAACTGAGCTAAAGGCCCCTGTCGGCACTCAGTCAGGACTGAGGCAACATAGCGAATTATATAGAAACGGCAGTCACTTTGTCAAGGGCCATTTTGCGAAGGCTGATCAGATGAGCTGTTCAATCAAGTAGATCAGGCTTCCGGTGCCGAGCGCAACGACCGCGGTGATCAGATGGGCGGCGCGCTGGCTGAAGTGAAGCTGGCGGGAACCGATAAACTGGGCGTCACCGATCAGGGCGATTGAAACCGTGACAAGCGCCGCGAAAGGCAGCGCGCCGGCCGTGTCCGCCAGCGCGAAGTACAGGGCGGTGAATGCCAGCGACGCGCCGGTTCCCGGAATCAGGCCGATCAGGGCCGCGATCACGATGGCCAGATAGGCGTGTTCAGTAAAAAGCACGGTCAACTGTTCGAGTCCGATCAGGTCGATCGCTCCCTCAACGATCAAGGTGATCAGAAAAATGACCAGAATGATCTGGGCGCAAGTTTCCGCCAGATCACCGATCGCGTCCGTCACACTCTCAAACTCATGTTCAAAAATCTTGCCGAACTCCCGGGTCGTGGCCCGGACAACGAGATAGTAGAAGAAGACCAGGAACAAAGCGAGCATCGCCAGCCAGGAAATCGCCGGGATCTGCAGGATGCGCAGACGGTCCTGGGCGACGATATTTAGTTTTTCCAACAGAAAGAGGGTTCCCTCGAGTACAAACGCGACGGCGAAAAAGACCCAGAACGCGCCGCCGAGGCTGTGATAGCGGAAATGATGCAGTTTGTGGCGGAATTTATCGGGCAGCTGATGGAAATTCTCGTCTGCCTGCAGCACATCATCGGACATGTACAAGGCCTGGTCTTTCTCCCGCAGTGAAGCTGTCCAGCGGTTCAACCGGCGGTTTTTATTGAACAGCCAGCCGAGCGGCCAGGCGATGAAACACTTGATCACGATCAGGAACAGCCAGTTCAGCGGTTGATAGGCTATGATCAGATAGGTTGCCTCTTCACCGATACCGATGATACCGGCCAGCAGGGATCCGAAACGAATACTGCCGCGCCGGTAGGCACTATATTGGAACAGCAGGGTGCCATCGACAGGAATCAGCGAAAGAGCGGTCATCAGTTCCGGCCGGTCGAGCCGCCTGCGCTCAATCAGCTGGCGCAGCTGCTCGCCCTTGTAGTAGTCGAGTACACCGACGACCAGCATGAGAAC